>SFPL01000096.1 GCA_004551905.1 Lentisphaeraceae bacterium | reverse complement strand
CGCAACCATCGAACCCGCGCGGGCTCGATGCCCGCGCGTTTACAAAAGAGTCGGGCGCGCTCGATTTCAGCGCCTGGAACAGCTCATAAAAGTCAAGTTTCGCGCCTCGCCCGCCCGGATTGGCTGCTGGACGCTGGCTGCACCCCTGGTTGACATCGCCTTCGGCGACTCCTCGCTTCGCTCGTCGGGGGATACGGCTGCTGAAACACTTCCGACGCGTCAAAATTTCGTTCTCATCCGCGTCAGCGCGGAGAAGGAAATTTTGATGCGTCGGCCGTAGACGGAAACTTGTCCGTTCCGGCGGATTGACGGCGGAGAAGGCAATGTGGTAAAATTCCTGCACCAAGCCATGAACACCCCTCCTGCAACGAAAATATCCCTGATCGAGACCATCTCGAACCACCCCGACAGCGCGCGGTGGACCGAGTTCTGCCGCACCTACGAGCAGCCGATGCACGCCTACCTCGCCTCGCATTATCCTTCTGTTGACGCCGACGACATCATCCAAGAGACAATGATCGCGCTCATTAAGGCGCTGCCGAACTACCGCTACGACCCGGACAGAAAGGGACACTTCCGCAACTACCTCACCGGCATCCTCAGACACAAGGCCGTCTCGGAGATCCGCCGCCGCCAGGCCGAGTCGGACCGCATCGACACCTATGGGAGAAACCGCGGTGGCAATTACGGCAGCGAAGAAGATGACGCGGACATGGATTCGCTGCGCAAGGACATCTTCGAGGCGGCCGTAACCCAGCTCATGGCCGACGACAGCATCTCGTCGGCCACGCGCGAGATATTCCGCCATGTCGCGCTGATGCAGGAACCGCCGGCAAAGGTTGCGGCGGAGTTCGGCACTACCCGCAACAACGTCGACCAGATCAAGAGGAGAATGATCGTCCGCCTCAGCGGGATGGTCCGGTCGATGAATCTCCCACTGGCCAGCTCCTGAGCAACAGCCGCGCGCGGTTGTTGCCCTGCATCGCGGCTCTGCGCAGCCACGCAAGCGCCTTCTGAAGGTCGATATTGACGCCGGTGCCGCTCATATAGCATTCGCCGACCATCACCTGCGACGGCGAATGGCCCTTCTCCGCCGCCCTGAGCGCCCACGCAAAGCCCTCCTTCGGGTTCGCTGGGATGCCGAAGCCGTTGATGAGGCAGTAAGCGAGATCGTTCATCGCCGCGATGTTGCCCAGTTCCGCTGCGCGCAGGTACCAGCGGAAGGCGGAGGGACGGTCCACCACGCAGCCGGTGCCATGGAAGAGCAGCAGCCCTGTCTTGAACATCGCCGCCGCCTCGCCGCGCTCCGCAAGCTCCCGCATCCGCCGGAAGTAGTCGCCGTCGGGCTCGTCGGGAAGCTGGTCCACCGAAGGCGCCGCCGGCGCGCGCGGCGGCGCTGGCGGCGGAGGAAGAGGCGCGGGAACCCGGGACTGCCGCCACCAGGCGAATGCTGCGGCAGCGGCGGCGGCGAGCAACAGGACCGCCAGCGCCCAGCGGGCGCGGTAGCGGTGGCGTATGGCGGCCGCGAACTCTCGCGCCGAACCGTAGCGGTCGTCAGGCTGTTCACGAGTCGCGCGGCGAATTATCGGCCGCAGGTTGCGCGGTGGCCTGCCGCCGTAGAGCGAAAGCATGATCTTGCCGAGCGAGAAGACGTCGCTCTGCACCGACGCCTCCGCCTTGAGAAGCTGCTCGGGCGCGGCGAAGTCGAGCGTGCCCACGCCGACCGGGCGCCCGTCGATGATCGAGATGCTCCGCCCGTGGCGCACCACCGGGTCGATTACCCCGGCGTCGTGGCGCTTGGCGAGGCCGAGATCGATCAGCACCGGCTCGCCGTTGCGGCGGAGCATGATGTTGCCGGGCTTCAGGTCGCGATGGATGTAGCCGGCGTCGTGGAGGTCGTGGACCGAGCGAGCGACTGCCACCATGAACGCCGACACCTCGGCGCGCGGCATCTCCGCCGGCAGCGGATGAAGGTGTTCCATCACGTAGTACGGTGTCCCGTCCAACTCGCCGCCGCCGAGGTACCGCGGCAGCGGACGAAGCGGAAGCCGCCGCAACATGTCCGCCTCGGCCCGGAAGCGCTCGCCAAGCCCGCGGCTGGAGTCGGTAAGCAGCTTGAGCGCGCCTTCGCGGCCGGAGCTCACCCCTACCACGCGGTACACCTCTGCCGAGAGCCCCTTGCCGAGGAACGCCTCGACCCGCCAGTCGTCAACCACCTCGCCGCGCTGAAGCCGGCAGTCCGGCGGGTCGTCGGGACGCCGCCGGGAAAGCCAGCCTTCAAGCGTCAGGGCGTCAATCAACCTTCACCTCTCCGACGAGGTGCTTGTCCCTCGGCTTGTCGAGACGGAAGGACAAGATCTCCATCTTCTCGTCCTTCGTCCCCCATCCGGTGTAGACGCTTGCCGTCACCGTCGCCGCGCCAACAATCGCCTGCTGGTGCGAGGCGAAATAGTTGGCCATCACCTTGTAGACGCCCTTCTCGGATGTCTTGCGCAGGTACTCCTCGGGCCCGTAGCCTGTTGTCACGTCCTCGGACACAAACCCGCCGGACGAAGTGCGGCGGTGGCCGTAGAACGCCTCTTCGCCGCCCGGCTCCAGCACATGGAGGTCGATGTCGGTCTCGTCCACGTCCCAGCTCATCACGATTCTCATCGCGAGCGGCAGGTCGCGGCGGTAGGCGGCGTCCATCGGCGGCGGCTCCGCCTTGACGCCGTTCGCCTCGCACCACGCGATGAGCCCGTTGAGCTCCTCGAGCGCGAGGACACTCGTCTGGAAGTCGTTGCCGCGGCGACCGGAGCGACGCGCCGAGGGCTCGAACGCCGCCGAGTTGAGGAGCTTCATCGCCTCGACGAGCATCGCCGCGTCCTTCACGGCCTTGCCGCGCTCGGTGAGGACGAGTGCAAGGTCGCGCTTCGACTGCGGCTCCTCGCCGCGCATCGAGTGCACGCGGCGGAAGACGGCGATCGACTCGTCGTAGCACTTCGCTTCGCGGAGCCGCCATCCCATCGTGCGCAGGAGCGCGACATCCCCGAGCTTCATCTCCGAGAGGTTGGAAAGTATCCTCACCGCAAGTGCCTTCTCCTTCGCCTTGAAGAACCAGCCGGCGCAGTCGAAGTAGAAGGACGGTGCTCGTCCGTGCTCCTCGCGCTGCTTCAGGTACTCGGCATAGCGCGCGTCCGGCGCCGCCGCTCCAATGGCCTTCAGATACGGCGTCTTGGGATCCCACGCGGCGATCTTCACCGAAGCCGCACTGCCGCCTGCTGCCTCTGGCGTAGGCGCCGCCGACGTCGCCTTTCGCATCTCCCCCAAAGCAGGCTCTGACGCGTTGCGCGTCCCCGACATGCGCCGCATTCTGCTTTCACGACTGACCGACCTCGGCTCGATCGCCACGGCCGCGGCGGATAGAGCCACCGCGCCGTCTTCCGCTGCCGACGCCGCGACGCCGTCGAAGACTCCGCTCTTCGGCGTGCGCTTTGGCGGGATCGGGTCGTTCCACCACTTGACGCGCTCCTCCCAGTAGTTGAGCAGCTGGCTCATGTGCTCGCTCTTCGCTTTCGCCGCCGCAATCGGGTCGTCCTCGGCCGCGCGGCGCTTCACCCAATCGTCGTGGAAGGACATAGACTTCGGCGGTTCGATCTTGTACCTGAGGTACTGGTCGAGGCGCTCGAGGACGATGAGCGACGTCACCGGACTCGCCACGCCGTAGCGTCGGCCGAGCTGGACGAACTCCTCGCGGCGGTTCTCCGCGTCAGCCGCGTGGTCGGCGATGAAGTTGGCCGCCCAGGCCGTGGCAAGAAGTCGACCTTCCTTCGGCGTGGACTTGAGCGCTGCAACTTCCGCTGCGGCGAGCTTGCGAATCCTCACATGGCGCGCGGACTCGGCGTCGCAGTCCTTCTCGTCCGTGAACAGGAACAGCGGCGAATCGGATCTGATGCGCTCCACTTCCTCAATCGGGACGTTCCCGCCGTCGTACACGAGCAGGTCGATCGCGGCAAGGAGGTCCTTGCGGGACTTGACTTCCACCGCCGGCTCAATCACGTTGCGGAAGACGACGAGAGTGAATTCACCCTCCTCGGGCAGGCACTCGAGCAGATTGCGATCGGCCTGCACCTTGCCCAGGCGCGACATCGATGCGTCCCAGCAGATCGTGGCGCGCGACGCCTTGCGGAGCCGTTCCGCGCGCGACTCGCCACCACCCCGGGCGATCTCGCCGAGGAAGACGTCGTCGCCATCCCGCTCCAGCACCTGCACCGACGCGTCCGCCGCGGCGACGTCGTTCTCGACGACGTAGTCGATCTGCGCCTTGCGCGGCACCCCCGGCATCAGCGGATAGATACGCGTGCGCCAGATATTGCCCTTGACGTGTTCGACGACGCCCGGGTCGACGCCCTGACGCTTCTCGTTCTCGAAGGCGATTCGCGCCTCGTCCTTGTCGACCACGACGCCAGGCACCATCGTGCCGTTCACCTCGAGCGCGTAGCCGCAGACGGCCGCGCGGTCCGGGAGCGGCAGCTCGAGCTCGCCCTCGAATACGCGCTGGTTGGGGTTGGTGAAGACGATGCTCGCCGATACCTTCCTCAAAAGGCCGTTGTCCTCGACGATCTCTCGCGTGCACTCGACCTTGACCGGCTGCTCTCCCGCGCGCTCCAGCGCCGGGCGGAATACCGGCGGCGGCAGCGGCGGCACCGGCCGCGGCGGCCGGGGCAGCGACACCGCGTCGGCGGCGCCGGCAACGATTGCCGATGCGGCGAATGCAATGGCGAGAATCGTCCTCATCTCCAGTCTCTTTCCGCTACTTGATTGCCTGGGCGCCCTTGCCGTCCATCGCGCCAAAGAGCTTCAGCGCGTCTTCGAGCGGATAGCGGTTGCAGAACATGTCGCACTTGGTCGTGATCGTGCCTTGCAGCGGCAGGCCGAGGACGGAGCGGAGACCGTTGCACTTGCCCTCGTCAAGCTTCGTCGACTCGGAATACTTCATCGAGAGGAAGTTGTTGAGGTACTTCGCGTTGATGCGGCCCTTGAAGACGGCGGGGTCCGTGAGGTCCTCGTTGTCTTCGATTGACTCGATGCCGTCCGTGCCTTCGAGATCCTCGAAGCCGTCGACGCGAACCTTCGCGATGGAGGGGGAGACGGTCATCTGGATGTCCGACTCGCGGTTGAGGAAGAAGACGTTGCCGTCGATCGACTGCTTCTTCATCGCGCCCGAGCCCTTCGTGTTGTCGTAGCCGGTGAGGACGTTGAGGCCGATCACGTTGTCGGCGATCGTCGCATTGACGCCGGTGTTGTTCCTGACGCCGAAGCCCATGTCCGCGAGGTCGTTGAGGCGCGACCAGGTGAAGAGGACGGTGTTGTTCTTGAAGAGCCAGTTGACCTCGGGCTTCCACCCGGCCTTCGGCTTGTTGGGGCCGTTCTGCGGAATCGCCTTCGAGCAGAGGACATTCGCGCCGATCATGCGGTTGTTGCAGAAGACGCAGTTCTCGACGACGACTTCGCCCTGGTACCAGGTGACGTTGAACGCAATGTTGCCGGAGTTGACGAACGCGCAGTTCGTGAACGAGAGCTTGCCGGTCACGCGGTTGGCGGTCGCGGAGTAGACGAGGTAGCGGTTGGGGCTTACGCACTTGTCCGCCGGATTCTTCGCCGGCCCCTCCAGCCACATGCCCGTGTCGAGATCGGCGGGCTTGCCCTTCGTCTTGTGGTAGCTGTTCGCGAAACCCTCGTCGAAGATGAGGCCGTCGAACTTCATGTCGACGCCATCAGGCTGCTTCGCCTGCTTGGTGAAGTCGATCGTGAAGACGCCCAGTCCGGTGCCCTTCTTGTCGTTGTTCTCGTTGAGGGCCTGGAACATCGTCTTGTGCTCGAGGGGTTTCCTCTCCGCAAAGTCCTTGGAGTAGCCGCCGAGAATCGAGACCGCCTTGTCGATCAGGAACCAGTTCTGCTTCATCTTGCCCGGGTAGACACCCTCGGCGAGATGGATCGTGTCGCCGTCCGCGGCTTTTTCAAGCGCCTTCCAGAGGTTCTTGAGCGGAGCCTCCTTCGTGCCGGCGTTCTTGTTCTTGCCGGTCGCGAGCGAGACGTAGATGTCGGCGGCGCCGGCAACGATTGCTAATGCGGCGACGGCCGCGGCGATTGCGAGTTTCTTCATGATACCTCCTATTTTGATTTTTGCTGTATTATATCATATTTCGCGGTTCGTGGTTCGCGCGGATGACTCCCCCCCGCTCTTCTCTGGTCGGTCGGCTTGTAGCCCTACAAAGTCGTCAGCGGTCAAAACCGGTAGGGCGCGGACTCCGGCCGCGCCGCAACGCCAAACCGACGAATTTACGTTGTGAAATCGTTGCGGATCGCCCGGAGTGCGATCCCTACCAAACTGTGTCTTGTCATAATATTTCATCGCCGCATCTATAAGTTAACAGGATGACCCCACAAGAACCCGCGCGCGCGAGTTTCCAGTGCAATACCGGGAGGTTCTGCCTTGAGTGGTTGGCCTGTTGAGCGGGCTTCAGCCGGG
>SFPL01000095.1 GCA_004551905.1 Lentisphaeraceae bacterium | reverse complement strand
GAAGGGCGTCGACGATGGATTTGATGCTCGGTGCCATGAGGGCTCCTTTCGCGCGTGGGCGGGGCTGCTGCGGATGCGCACACGCGGGCGTATGCGAACGGGCGGCGCGCCGCTAGCAGATGGACATCATGATATCACCGCCGAGCTGCATATACGGAGACGTGCGGCGATTCATGCACATAGAATGCTTCCGATGCGCCACAAATGGCGCAGCAAAGATCGGCCCAGCGGAGAAGCACGTGTGTTAGGCGACGCTTTGGGACAGAGGTTTTTGCCCTCAGAACGACAATTTGAACAGCGTGCGCCCTTCCCCGACACCGGCCCAAACAGGCGGCGTATCATCCCCTCGGCATGAAAAAGAGCGCGGCCCCCTCCCTGCTTGGCGGCTCGGGGGGCTCGCGCTCCTGAACGCGCCCTCGCGGGCGCCGGACGGGACCAGATGATATACCTCGACGACCCCCGCCGCAAACCCGACTACGGGTCGCTGCGCTGCACCTGCTGCGGCGCGGACGGGATGCGCTGCCACGAGACCTACCGCAGGCACCTGGTCGACCTCTCGCCCGGCGGCATGCCCGTCGAGACGACCGTCCACGTGTCAAGCGAAGTTGAAAAATGAGCCGCAGCGTAATTGAAAAGTGAGCCAAGCCTACTCGGTGGCCTGGGCCACCTTCCTCATCCACTCGCCCGTCTCGATGACGCGGAAGCTCTCCCCGGTCATGTCCACGACGTGGGCCTTGTGGGCCAGCCTGTCGACGATGGCGCCGGTGAGCACCTCGTCGTTGAACACCTCGTTCCACCTCTCGAACCTCAGGTTCGTGGTCACCACCATCGAGCCGTTGCCGTTCCTGTTGGACAGCAGGTTGAAGAGGACCTCGCCGCACTCCTTGTCGAATGAGCAGTAGCCCAGGTCGTCGAGGACCACGAGGTCCGGCTTGTCGAACGACTTCCTGAACCGGGTGATCTCGTTCAGGCTCATCGCCTCCTTCACCTGCACGACGAGGTTGGGGACGCTCACGAACCTGACGGTGCCCCCGCCCTGGCAGCACTCCATCCCCAGCGCGACCGCCAGCGCGGTCTTGCCGACCCCCGGGTTGCCCACGAGGACGGCGTTGCGGCCCTCGTCGACGAACTGCAGCGTCGAGAGCACGCGGACGTCGCGCCTGACCTCGGCGGAGAGGTGCTGGGTGCGGAACTCGCCCAGCGTCATCCGGTAGGGGAACCCGGCGTCCTTGACGTGGCGGCGCAGGGTGGAGAGCCTCCTGGACTCGGCCTCGCGGGAGAAGAGCTCGCAGAGGGCGTCCTCCAGGGACCACCCCTCCGAGGCGGCCTCCAGGACGAAGGGGCCGAGGTTGTCCCTCAGGTAGCCGATCTTCAGGCCCCTGGCCAGGGCCAGCAGCTCCTCAGACCGCTGCACGGCGCGCCTCCTCGAACATCGGGATGATGCGCGCCACCTGGGCGGCGGCCGCCTCGGCGATCGGGTCGCGCCCGGCGGGCGCCGCGGAGGCGGGGGCGCGCGAGGGGTCGGAGGCGCGGCGCAGGGCCTCCACGAGCTCCCGCTCCCCGAGGCCGGCGTTGGCCCTGAGCGCCTCGACGAACTCGCGGGGGCGGTCGGACCAGGCCCGGCCGAACTCCTCCCTCAGCAGCGGGCTCTGCGCCAGGCACGCCGACCGCGCCAGGGCCCCGGGCTTTCGGCGCAGGGTCTCGGTGAAGTGCGCTATGTCCATCACCATGCCCCCCTTCTGGCCGCGCGGGTGGCTGGCGACCTCGGCCTGCCCGAGCATGCACACGACGCGGTCGGGGTAGGCCTTGACCAGGACCTTCTTGCCCACGAGGACCTCGGGGACGGAGTAGCGGCAGCCGTCGACCGTGACGCAGGACCACTTGTCCACGGCGCTGCCGGGCCTGAGGTCGGCCACCTCGTAGGGCGGCCTGGGGGGCATGAGCGCCGCGCGCTCGGAGGCGGCGTCCTTGCCGGCGTTGAGCTCGGCCAGGGCGGCCTCGAGCCTGGCGCGCGCCTGCGCGGCGGAGGCGAAGCGCCACTCCACCGCGAAGGCGGCGCGCCTCACGATGTCGACGGAGCGCTCCACCGCGCCCTTCTCCCAGCCGGAGAAGCAGTTCGTGACGTTGACCCGGAAGCCGTAGTAGGCGGCCAGGGTCACGAGGTCGGGGTTCAGCTCCTTCTCGGAGCGGCCGACGAACTTGGAGACGACGTTGCGCATGTTGTCGTAGACGCCCTCGCGGAAGCGCCCGCCCATGTGCTCGAAGAACCTCACCTGCGAGTCCAGGAAGACGCCCTTGCCCTGGTTCTCGTAGAGCAGGGCGAAGCGGTAGTCCGAGGCGGGGCAGCACATGACGGCGAGGTAGAGCTTGCGCATCCGCCCGCCCAGCTCGAGCCTGACCTCGCCGAAGTCGTACTCGAAGCGCTCGCCGAACTCGTACTGCTGGGCGACGAACGCCTCGGCGGGCCTTCGCGTGAGCTCGTTTATGCGCTTGCGCACCGTGCCCTCGGAGATCTCGAAGCCCTGCGAGACGAGGAGCTGGTGCACCTGCGCCTTCGTCAGCATCTGCTTGTTGGAGGGCCCCAGCCTTGCGCGCTTCTCCTCCTCGTCGGCGAGTATCTCCCTGAGCGCGGCCTCCATCTCCGGGGCCCACTTCCTGTCGCCGCGCGACGACGAGTCGTACTCGGGCGCGGCAGCCATCGCCGAGGCGATCTCGCGCGCGGCCTCGACGTCGTCGGGCCCGCAGGCCTCGAGCCTCTCCCTCAGCGCCTCGTACTCCCTCACGTACTTGTCGACCGTGTTGCGGCAGACGCCGACCTCGTCGGCGATCTGCCGGCTCGTGCGCCCTTCCAGGTGCAGCCTCACTATCTTTGCCTTGTCCACCAAACTGACCATCTCCATCAACTCCCCTCGGGGGGATTCTCCCCGAGGGGCCCGATGGCTCACTTTTCAAATGCGGTTTGGCTCAGTATTCAACTTCTGTAGACACTGCCTAAAACGCGAGGTAGAATATGCAAAAGTAGATGCTGTCGAGGAGGACCTTTGAACGAGGATATTCAGTTCGCGTGGGACATTGAACCACTTGAAGGGGCAAAGGCCTCCCCGTTTGCGAGGCGGGCGAAAGCGCCGCGGTTGAGGAAGACCTTGTTCGAGTCGAATTCGAGGACGACGTTTCGAAAGCGGATAGATTGGACTGCTTGGCGGCGGCCAGCATAGGGGCCCTCTCAAGCATTCTCAATGTGTTCTGGCAGAAGGAACAGATCGG
>SFPL01000094.1 GCA_004551905.1 Lentisphaeraceae bacterium | reverse complement strand
GGGATAACGATATTATTATAACATAGATGGTGCACTTCAGTCAATAGGGTACGCAACATTTTGAAGATTAGTCAGTCAGCCAACTGGCAAAGTCGGGGGAAAACATGACCGAGGGATATGGCGCAGTTGCGAATAATATGCTATAATACGCGCCAGTCAAAATCAAGATACATTAACCCCAAGGGAAAGGGCAGGAAAATGAAATATTTCGTTTCGACCGTGCTGGTGGTGGCACTGGCCGCGGCGCTGGCCTTGGCGATTTCGCTTCGCGGCAAGCTGGAGTCCACCCAGAGCGCCGCCAAGGAGCAGACCCAGGAATACGAGAGGAAGATTGCCGAGAAGGATCGCATCATCGCCGATTTCAAGGGCAGGCTCGACCGTATGACCAAGCGCTACGAGGAGGAGTATGCCGACCGCACGGCGGTGATGGACTATCTCGCTGGCATCCAGCGTAAGATGGACTTTGCCCATCCCTTCGGATTCTCGCTGCGCGACAAGGTCGAGAAGAGCCGCATTCTTCCCACCGGCATTTACATCCGCGATGGAGACTACGAGAAGTTCGAGACCGGCCACATGATCGTCGACCGCGACACGATGGCCTTCGCCAAGATCTCCGGCGTCCTCGAGCCAGAGGAGCCGTTCAAGGACGAGAAGAGCGTCCTTGCCGAGTACAAGGCGCGCCTCGACGAGGACTTCAAGAAAAACCCCTATCCGTTCGCGGTCTCCAACCGGGTGTGGATCGAGGACGGCCAGCTCAACTTCGAGATCGTCGACGTCGACATGATGAAGAAGATGGAGAAGCGCGAGCAGCGTTCGCTCAAGGAAAGCCTCGACATGATGAAGGCCTACCGCGTCTCCGAGTGAGCGCGGCACGTCGATGAAGACCCCGCCCGACAAGAAGATCGCATTCTACTTCGTCTCCCAGGAGGTCAGTCCCGTGGAGGACCGCTGGAGCGCGAGGGTGCACTTCCCGCCGGGGGCGGGGGCGGAGACGGTGCTACCGATCGAGGTCCTGGACGGCAACGAGGAGCCGGTGGCCGACGCGGTGCTGGAGGTCTTCGGGCAGCGCCTGAAGGTCTCGGCCGGTGCCGCGTCCACCACCTACGCCGACTTCATCGCCGGCGTCCGCTCAATACCGGTGTGGATGCACCGCAAGGGCAAGAAGCCGGTGCCCGGGGGGTTGACGTTCGGATGACCGACCAGGAATGGTTCGAGCTCGTGCGCGACGGCGCCGACGAGGGCTGGAAGGCGGTCTGGGAGCGGGTCGTCGAGCCGGAGTCCCGCTCCGGCCGCAGCGCCGGTCTGATGAAGAGGTACTCGCTTGCCCGCGGCGACCTGATGGGGATGCTCTTCGAGGACATGATCGGGCGCCGCAAGATCGACCTCTACCGCGGCGAAGGGAGCTTCGAGGGGTGGCTCAGGCGCTACGTGCGCGGCTACATCCTCAACGCAGAACCGAATCCGCACGGCGAGATATCGCTCGAGGGCGCGCGCACAGACGAGGACGGCGAGAGCGAGGTGATGGAGATCCCGAAGGTGGACTTCGAGCAGGTCCGAAAGGAGACGTGGCGTTTCACCCTCCTGTTCTTCCGCCAGCTCTGGAACCAGGATCCGGTGCGGTGCTACGTCCATGTGCTTAAGACGCGCTTCTTCCTCTCGTCCGAGGAGATCCGCGACTTCCTCGACATCTCCAGCGCGGCGAACGTGGACCAGATCTTCTCGCGCTCGGTCAAGTTCATGCGCAACTCGATGCACAAGTGCATGTAGCGATTTTTTGGTATAATACCCATCTATGACCTTTCTTCAGCGGCATGCGTATTCTATCGGCGGCGCGATAGCGGCCGCCGCGTGGCCGTTTTTCTTCCGCCGGCGCCGGATTTCGGTGGACAACGTCCTCAAGTGCGGCATCACCTCCGATCCCCGCGAGGCGCGGCGGATCGCGCGCGTCGCCTGGTGCCACTTCGCCGGCCACATCGCCGAGGCGCTGTTCGTGCCGCGGGTGGTGACGCGAGAGAACTGGCGCGAGCACCTCGACTTCTCCGGCGCCCCAGAGGAGGCGGTGAAGCTGCTCCTTGACACGCCCGAGAAGCCGGTCCTGCTCGTGAGCGGCCACCACGGCGTCTGGGAGGCCGCGACCAACATCCTCTCCTTCTCGCGCCCGATGATCGCGATTGCGCGCAAGTTCAACAGCGCCTGGGCGCAGAAGTTCGTCGAGAAGCACCACTTCCGCGGCCCGGTGACGCTGGTGGACAAGAACCACGGCTTCACCCCGGCGGTGCTGCGGCAGTGGAAGGAGGAGCGCGCGGCGCTGACGGTGCTCATGGACCAGTACGCCTGGAAGGGCGAGCGGCTCGACTTCCTCGGGCGTCCGGCGATGACGGTCACCTCGGCGGCGCGGATCGCGGTCAGGAGCGGCTGCCCGGTGGTAATCGGCTCTTTCGTTCGCGTCGGCCCCTATCGCTACCGAATCGTCGGCGGAACGCCGCTCGAGTTCTCCCGCGGCGACGACGTAAGGCGCGTGACGCAGCTCTTCAACGACCGGCTCGGCGAGGCGATCCGCCAGTATCCGGAACAGTATCTCTGGAGCCACCGCAGGTGGCGCGAAGACTGAAAGGCAGACAGGAAAACATGAACGAAAACGAATCGATAGTGTCGATGCTGCAGGAAGTGCAGGCGAAGAACGGGTACATCCCGAAGGACGAGATCTACCGCATTGCGGCGGAGAAGGGCGTCTCCCCGGCCAAGGTGACCGGGGTGGCGACGTTCTACTCCCAGTTCCGGCTCTCCAAGCCGGGCAAGAACCTCATCCTCCTCTGCAAGGGGACGGCGTGCCACGTCAACTCGGCGGACGGCATTGCCGCCGCGCTGAAGGAGGAGCTGGGCATCGGCGACGGCGAGACCTCGGCGGACGGGCTCTTCACCCTCGAGTTCGTCGCCTGCCTCGGCTGCTGCTCGCTTTCGCCGGTGATGATGATCAACGGCGTCGCCTACGGCTCGCTCACGCCAGAGAAGGCGAAGCGGATCGTGCGCGAGATCAGGGACGCGAACGACGGGAAAGGAGCCTGAAGATGCTTAGGATAGTGGTTGGAATGGGCAGCTGCGGCGTCGCCGCGGGCGCTGGGCGCGTCAAGGATGCGCTGGAGCGCGCGGGGGCGAAGCCCGGCATCACCGGCTGCGTTGGCGCGTGCTACCTCGAGCCGATCGTCGACCTCTACGAGGGCGCCGAGCTCAGGCGCCGCCTCGTCAAGGTGGCGCCCGAGGACGCCCCCGTGATCGCGGCAGCGGCGGAGTCGGGCGACCTCGCCGGGGTGGAGAGGCTCGCGATCCCGGCGGAGGACGAGGAGTTCCTCTCCCGCCAGACGCGCATCGCGCTCCGCCACTGCGGCGTGATCGACCCCGAGTCGCTCGAGGCCTACCGCGCGGCCGACGGCTACAAGGCGCTCGAGAAGGTGCTGGGGATGACGCCCGAGGCGGTGATCGAGGAGATCAAGGTGTCCGGCCTCGCCGGCCGCGGCGGCGCGGGCTTCCCGACCTGGTTCAAGTGGAACGCCGCGCGCAACGCAAAGGGCGACGAGAAGTACCTCATCTGCAACGCGGATGAGGGCGACCCCGGCGCGTTCATGGATCGCGCGGTGATCGAGTCCGACCCGCACTTGCTCATCGAGGGCATGCTGATCGCCGCCTACGCGATCGGCGCGAAGAAGGCGTTCGTCTACGTGCGCGCCGAGTACCCGCTGGCGATCGTCCGGCTCGAGAAGGCGCTTGGCGACGCCCGCGCCGCCGGCATCCTCGGCAAGAACGTGCTCGGCTCCGGCTTCTCCTGCGACATCCGCATCAAGGCCGGCGCTGGCGCGTTCGTCTGCGGCGAGGAGACCGCGCTCATCGAGTCGCTCGAGGGCAGCCGCGGCATGCCGCGCCTCAAGCCGCCGTTCCCGGCGGAGAAGGGCTACCTGAACAAGCCATCCAACATCAACAACGTCGAGACCTTCGCCAACGTCGCCTGGATCCTCCTGAACGGCGGCGCGAAGTTCGCCGCCATGGGCACCGAGAACTCCAAGGGCACCAAGGTGTTCGCATTGACCGGCAAGGTCCGCCGTGGCGGCCTCGTCGAGATTCCGATGGGGCTTACGCTCAGGGAGGTCATCTTCGGCATCGGCGGCGGCATTCGCGACGGCAAGCGCTTCAAGGCGGTGCAGATGGGCGGCCCTTCCGGCGGCTGCATCCCCGAGTCGCTCCTCGACACCCGCATCGACTATAAGGAGCTCGGCGCGACCGGCGCGATCATGGGCTCCGGCGGCATGGTAGTGATGGACGAGACGACGTGCATGGTGAACATGGCGAAGTTCTTCCTTGACTTCACCGCCCGCGAGAGCTGCGGCAAGTGCGTCCACTGCCGCATCGGCACCCGCCGCCTCCACGAGATCCTCACCCGCATCACCGAGGGCAGGGGCAAGGAGGGCGACGTGGAGCTCCTCGAGGAGCTCTGCCGCGGCATCAAGGACGGCGCGCTCTGCGGCCTCGGCCAGACCGCGCCCAACCCGGTGCTGACCACCATCCGCTACTTCCGCGACGAGTACGACGCCCACATCCGCGAGCGTCGCTGCCCGGCCGGCGAATGCGCGGCGCTCAGGAAGTTCAGGATTGACCCGGCGAAGTGCAAGGGCTGCGGCGCCTGCGCGCGCAAGTGCCCGGTCAAGGCAATCTCCGGCGAACCGAAAAAGCCCTACGCGATCGACCCGGCCAAGTGCATCGGCTGCGGCTCGTGCGAGGCGGCCTGCCGCTTCGGTGCGGTGGCGAAGGCGTGAACCAGCAACAATTGAAGGAAAGACCTACAGCAATGGACACTGAACTCGTAACGCTTCAGATCGACGGCAAGTCAGTCAGCGTGCCGGCGGGCACCACCGTGCTCGCGGCGGCGGAGAAGGCCGGAGTCGAGATCCCCAACCTCTGCTTCCTCAAGGGTCTCGCCCCGTACGGCGCCTGCGGCGTCTGCGTGGTTGAGGCCGAGGGCTGCCCGAAGCTCCTCAGGGCCTGTGCCACCCAGGTGCGCGAAGGCATGGTGGTGAACTCGAAGGGCGAGCGCGCGCTCAAGGCGAGGAAGCTCGCGTTCGAGCTTCTGATGGGCGACCACGACGGCGACTGCCTTGGCCCCTGCAAGATCGAATGCCCCGCCCACACCGACTGCCAGAAGTACGTCGGCGAGATCGCCGAAGGGCGCTTCTCCGACGCCGCGGCGACGGTGATGGAGACCTTCCCGCTGCCGTCCTCAATCGGAAGGGTCTGTCCCCATCCGTGCGAGCGCAAGTGCCGCCGCGGCAAGGTGGAGTCGCCGATTTCCATCGCCGCGCTCAAGGCTTTCGCAGCCGACGAGACCCGCCGCCGCGGCGAGGCGGCGCCGGCGCCTGCGGTCGACGAGCCCGCGCTCGCCGGCAAGCGCGTGACCATCGTCGGCGGCGGCCCCGCCGGACTTACCTGCGCCTACCAGCTCGCCCGCCGCGGCGCGAAGGTGAAGGTCGTCGACCAGATGCCCGAGATGGGCGGCATGCTCCGCTACGGCATCCCCGAGTACCGCCTGCCGAAGGCCGTCCTCAAGGCCGAGACCGACCTCATCGCCGCGATGGGCGTCGAGTTCGTGAACAACTTCAAGATCGGGCGCGACGCCTCGCTCGCCGACCTCAGGGGCGAATGCGACGCGCTCGTCGTCGCCAACGGCGCCTGGCGCTCCTCGCCGATGCGCATCCCGGGCGAGGACTCCGAGGGCGTCCTCGGAGGCATCGACTTTCTGCGCGAGAAGCCGCGGCTCGACGGCCGCACCGTCGCCGTCGTCGGCGGCGGCAACACCGCGATGGACGCCTGCCGCACCGCTGTCAGGCTCGGTGCCAAGGCCGTCTACGTCGTCTACCGCCGCACCCGCGCCGAAATGCCCGCCGAGGAGGTGGAGATCGTCGAGGCCGAGGAGGAGGGCGTCTCCTTCATGTTCCTGCGCAATCCCGCCGAGGTCGCCATCGCCGGCGGTCGCGTCGCCGGGCTCAAGCTGCAGGTGATGGAGCTCGGCGAGCCGGACGAGAAGGGCCGCCGCCGCCCGGTTCCAGTCGAGGGAAAGTTCGAGGACCTCAAGCTCGACGTGGTCATCATGGCCATCGGCCAGAAGAACGACCCCGCCGGCTTCGAGCCGCTCGTCGCCACGGAGCGCGGCACCATCGCCGCCGACCGCGCCTACCGCGCCGCGTTCAAGGACGAAGCGCCCGGCCTCGCGCCGGTGTTCGCCTGCGGCGACGCCGTGAACCGCGGCGCTGGCATCGCCATTCAGGCGATCGCCCAGGCCAAGGAGACCGCCGAGTCCATCGCTGCGCACTTCGCCGGCCGCGCCTTCGAGGGCGGTCTCGGCGTAATCTCCGTGCGCGACCCGGAGCGCATCGACTTCTCCGCCTACGAGAAGAAGCCGCGCGAAAGCGCCGCAGTCCGCCCGGCCGCCGAGCGCCGCGCCGACTTCGGCGAGGTCTCGAAGGGGCTCACCGCCGAACAGGCGATGGCGGAGGCGTCGCGCTGCCTCAAGTGCGGCTGCCACGACTACCAGGACTGCAAGCTCATCCGCTACGCCAAGGAGCTCAAGACCGACGTCATCCGCCTCCGCGGCGAATACCATCCCGCCGAGCTGGAGACGAAGCTCGTCTCCATCGAACGCAACCAGCGCAAGTGCATCGCCTGCAACCTCTGCGTACGCGTCTGCGAGGAGAAGGCGAAGAAAGGGCTCATCGGCCTCGTCGGACGCGGCTTCACCACGGTGATCCGCCCCGAGTTCCGCGACCCGTCCGCCGTCGCCGGCTGCGCCGAGTGCCGGATGTGCGTCGACGCCTGCCCAACCGGTGCGCTGCGCCTCCTCGCCAAATGAGGACGGTTGCGACTGCCGCGGCCGCTTTGCTGGCCATGCTGGGCGCCGCGGCGGCGCCGGACAGGATCTTGGTCGGCGACGTCGCGTCGCGCTGCGACTGAGAGCTCCTCCCCTACGAGACCGTCGATGGGATCAAGGGGAAGATGGCCCACGTCGTCCTCGGACACTCGTGGTGGCTAGCGTTCTGAGCGAATGCTCTATCTTTTCTCTTTTGTCGCTTGGAAATCATGGAAGGGTATTCTAACCCATGCCGCCCCGAGTTTTCAATACGAAATATTGTAATCACCCACGAAACACGAGCAACGAACCACGAGCCGCAAAAAATGGTATAATACGCAAAGTTCACCGAAAACAAAGGAGCTGAAACATGAGGACAATAGCCATCTCCGCAGTCGCTGTGTTCGTGCTCGGCGTATCTTTTGCAGCCGACGAGCCACCGGCGACCCCCGCCGAGAAGACCGCTGCGGTCGAGAAGCGGACATCCAAGACGCTCAAGGTGTCCGACGTCGCCAAGGACAAGAAGCTCACTCCCGAGGAGCGCGAGGCGAAGATCGCGGAGATGAAGCTCAAGCAGCAGGAGCGCCTCGAGGCGAGGAAAAAGGCGATCGAGGCGAAGATGCTTGAACGCGACAAGAAGGCCGCTGAGAAGGCTGGGGTTTCGCTTGAGGAGTACCGTCAGCAGCGCGAGGCGAAGCGCAAGGGCATGAAGCGCGTCAAGGCCGCGGACAGGAAGCCCATGCCCGGGGCCCAGCGCGTCGAGACGCCAGTGTGCAACGGGACGAGCTGCGAACTGCCGAGCGCCGAATCCGTAAAATGAGTTCCCTTCCCGAATACCCAGTCGGGCGCACCGTAATCGGCAGCGAAGCTGCGATTCGCGCCGCCTACGAGTCCTTCCGCTCCCAGCCGATCGACGAAGAGCGGCTCGCGCCCTCGCGCGAATGCCCGTTCAGCCTCAGGCGCACCACCCTCGCCGGCGAAGCATCTGTCGCCGGCGTCGGCACCTTCGAGGGAAGCGAGAAGCAGACCCTCACCTTCGCGCCGTCCACGAAGCCAGGCTGGTGGATCCGCCGCATGGACCACCCCGAGCAGCTCGACACCCAGGTTGACATCGCCAACCTATGGACGAGCGCGCAGAACCTGGTGCTGCGCTCGGGCTCCTCCCACAACTACCTGCGCATGGTGGAGCACATCATCGCGCTCCGGGCGGGGCTGGGGGTGGACGACGTGCTCATCAAGGTCAATTCCGGCGACCCGCCGCTCTTCAACGACTCGTCGATGCCGCTCGTCAAGGCGATCGACCACGCGAAGGTGGTGGAGAGCGCGGCAGACGCAACCTTCGTCACCGTGCGCGAGCCGGTGGCGTTCGGCGGCTCGCGCGGCGACTTTCTCCTCTTCCTGCCGGCGGAGGACGGCGAGCGCAGCCTGCGCATCGACTGCGCGATCCGCTGGAACACGGTGATTGGCTGCCAGCGGGTGCTCTTCGACGCGACGCCGGAGACTTTCCGCTACGCCGCCTACGCGCGCACCAACGCGACGCGCAAGCAGTACATCCTCGCCAAGACCGTCGGCAAACTCCTCGCCTCCACTCGCAATCTTGGCTACAACGACAAGAACATCCTCATCCACGGCCGCCGCAGGTTCTACACCTCGCCGCGCTATCCGGTGGGGACGAAGTACCTCGAGCCGGTCTGGCACCGCGCCACCCTCGACCTGATGGCCGCGCTCTCGCTGACCGGGGCCGACCGCTTCGTCGGCACGGTGGTGAGCTTCCGAGCCGGCCATACGCTCGACTGCGACGCGGTGCGCGCGCTCTACCGCAACGATCTTCTGACCAGGCTCTGAGCCGCTCTTCCAACGAAAGGGCAACGACAATGGCAACACAGAACGCAAGCAACTGGACGCTCTCGCAGCTCGTCACGGCCGCGGAGAAGTTCACCTTCTCCGACGGACGCGCGGACATCAACGAGACCCGCGCGCTGATCGGGCTCATCCGCCCGTTCGCCGCGCAGGACCCCGACCTCGCTGCCTTCCAGAAGCTGCTCATCGACATCGAGGAGGACGGCGTTGTCACCCCCGAGGAGTCCGCGGCGCTGGCGAAGGCGATCGCCGCCCTGCGCGCGAAGTACCAGGCGTCCGACGGCGTCTACGACGCGCGGACGCTCGGGCTGCCCAAGATGGGCGTCCTCGGCGTCCAGCACATGTTCGCCATGTTCGGCGCCACGATCCTCGTGCCGATCCTCACCGGCCTCAGCCCAAGCGCGACGCTGCTCTGGGCGGGCATAGGTACGCTCCTCTTCCACCTTGTCACCAAGCGCATGGTGCCTGCGTTCCTCGGCTCGTCCTTCGCCTATCTCGCCGGCTACTTCGCGCTGGCGGGCATGGCGGGCACGGTCGGCTACGAGACGGTCTCGAAGTCGACGATGCTCCAGTACGCCTGCCTCGGCGTCGCCTCGTCCTCGCTCGTCTACTTCGTCGTGGCCGGGTTCATCAAGGCGTGCGGCGTGAAGACGGTGATGAAGTTCTTCCCGCCGGTCGTGACGGGACCTATCATCATCGGCATCGGCCTCGTGCTTGCGCCGGTTGCGATCAACAGCTGCACCTCGAGCTGGCCAGTCGCCGCCATCGCCATCGTCACGGTGATTGCGTTCTCGATCTTCGGGAAGGGGATGTTCAGGATCATCCCGATTCTGATGGGCGTGATCGTCTCCTACCTCGCGGCCGTCGTCTTCGGCCAGTTCGGCTGGTGCGACGCGATCGACTACTCTAGTGTCACCAACGCTGCCTGGATCGGGCTGCCGCTGAAGTGGGAGAACACGGTGTTTCCGCTCTTCTCAAGCCCCGACTGGGGACGGATCGTGAGCGCCATAGCCATCGTCTTCCCGCTCGCGTTCGCGACGATCATGGAGCACGTCGGCGACGTCTCGGCGATTTCCTCCACGGTGAAGCGCAACTTCTTCGAGAACCCGGGCCTGCACCGCACGATGCTCGGCGACGGCCTCGCCACCTGCCTCGCATCGCTCTTCGGCGCGCCGGCAAACACGACCTACGGCGAGAACACCGGCGTCCTCTCGCTCTCCAGGGTCTACGACCCGCGCGTCATCCGCATCGCCGCCTGCCTCGCAATCCTGGTCTCGTTCTGCCCGAAGTTCTCAGCCTTCATCGGCACCATCCCGGGCGCGACGATCGGCGGCGTCTCGTTCATCCTCTACGGCATGATCTCGGCGGTCGGCGTCCGCAACCTCGTCGAGAGCCAGGTCGACCTTGGCAAGAGCCGCAACATGCTTATCGCGGCGCTTATCCTCGTCCTCACCCTCGGCATCTCCTTCTCCAAGGCCGGCGCAATCGCGTTCACGGTCGGCTCGCTCAAGATCTCGCTCTCCGGTCTCGCCGTCGGCGCGCTCCTCGGCATCGTCCTCAACGCGATCCTCCCGGGCAAGGACTTCGCATTCTCCGAGACCGCGCCGTCGATCAAGGACGCCGAGCGCTTCGGCGGCCCGAAGCCAAAGAAGGACTAAGAGGGAGGTGGCGGAGAGATGAGCTGGTTTCTCGGAGGCATCGCGTTCCTCGCGATCGGGTACTTCACTTACGGGAAGGTGGTGGAGAGGGTGATCGGCCCCGACGACCGCAAGACGCCGTGCGTGGCGAATCCGGATGGAGTCGACTATGTGCCGCTGCCGAAGTGGAAGAATATGCTCATCCAGCTCCTGAACATCGCCGGGGTGGGGCCGGTCATCGGCGTCATCCTCGGCATCAAGTTCGGCAAGGTCGCGCTCCTCATCATCCCCGTCGGCTGCGTCTTCATGGGCGCGGTGCACGACTTCCTCGCCGGCGTGATCTCGATGCGCATGAACGGCGCGAACATGCCGCGGATGGTGCGCGAGCACCTTGGCGCGGCCTATGCCCGCGTGTTCAGCTGGATCATGATGCTCGCGCTGCTTCTTTGCGTAACCGTGTTCATCAACGTCCCCTCGACGCTCATCGACCGGCAGTGGCTGCCGGGGACGAACGTCTTCTGGTGGGCGGTCGTCGCGATCTTCGTCTACTACATTGCCGCGACGCTCTTCCCGGTGGACAAGATCATCGGCCGCGTCTACCCGGTGTTCGGCGCGCTGCTCATCGTCGGCTCGGCCGCCATCTCCGTCGCGCTCGTCGTCGCTGGCTTCAGGAACCCGGAGATACTCTCCGACTGCGCCGGCTTTGCGGCTTTCCAGTCTAAGAACCCGCTTTTTCCGTGTCTCTTCGTGACCATCGCCTGTGGCATTATCTCCGGCTTTCACGCCACCCAGTCGCCGATCGTCGCGCGCACCTGCACTTCCGAGCGCGAGGGCTGCGTAACCTTCTTCGGCATGATGATTGCTGAAGGGGTGATCGCGATGATCTGGGCGGCGGCGGCGCTTGCGATCTACAACCTCAACGCCGATTGCCTCTCGCTTCCCGGTCCGGTCGTGCTTGGCCACATCGCCACCCGCTTCCTCGGTCCCTGGATGGGCGGGGTGACGGTCGCGGCGATCGTCGTCCTGGCGGTCACCTCCGGCGACACCGCGCTTAGGTCGGCGCGGCTTTCGCTCGGCGAGGAGGCGGGGATCGACCAGGTGATGATCAAGACGCGCGTCCTCACCTGCCTGCCGCTCATCGCCATCGTCGCCGCGCTGCTCTGGTGGTCGAACAAGGATGCGAAAAGCTTCGGCCATCTCTGGAATTACTTCGCCTGGATGAACCAGCTCCTTTCCGCCACCATGCTGATGACGGCCACGGTGTGGCTTCTCCGGCTCGGGCGCGGCGCGAAGTCCCTGGTCACGCTCGTCCCCGGCGTCTTCATGTGCATGGTGATCACGACCTTCATCTTCTGGGCGTGGCCGTCGAAGGGACAGGTCTGGGGCATCATCCCTGGCGGGCTTCCGCTTGGGTTAGCGGCCTGCGCCGGCGCGGTCGTGACGGCTGTCGTGGTCGCCGCGGTGCTGCGCGCTGGCCTGCGCGATAGGAGGTCGGATGGCGACTCCGCCCGCGCCTGATCCGTTCGGCGAGCTGCAGCCGAAGCGCGGGCTTCCGCCCGGTATGTTGCGCCGCTTCCCGGACCGGGTGCTGGTGATGACCACCGACTGCTGCTTTGCGCGCTGTCCCCACTGTACCCGTGCGCACATTCTCGGCCGCGCGCCCGTGGTCGACACACCCGCGCGCCTCGCCGCCTGCGTCGACTACGTGCGCCGCCACCGCGAGGTGCGGGACGTCCTCCTTTCCGGCGGCGATGTGCTGACTCTTTCCGACCGCGAGGTGATGCGGCTGGTGGACGCATTTGCCGCGCTCGACAGCGTGGAGATCGTCCGTGTCTGCACTCGCGCGCCGGTCGACCGTCCAGGCCGCGTCACCGCCCGCCTCGCGCGCCTGCTCGGACGCTCGAAGAAGGTGTGGGCGAACATCCACGTCAACACCGCCGCCGAGGCATGGACGGCGGCGCCGGCAGCAGCGCGGCTGGTGGACGCGGGGATTCCCGTCTCCTCCCAGACGGTGCTCCTGAAGGGCGTCAACGACACGCCGCGGAAGATGCTCGCGCTGCTTCGGGCGCTCTCCGCCGCGCGGATCCGTCCCTACTACGTCTTCCAGTGCGACCCGGTCAGTGGCATCCGCGAGCGCTTCGCGGTGCCGCTCGCAAAGGCGCGCGCAATCGAGGGCTATTGCGCCGCGCGCATCGGCGGGCTCTCGCTGCCGCGGTTCGTCGCCGACGTCCCCGGCGCGCCGCGCAAGCTGCCGGTGTAGCGATTTAACAAAACAACAACCAAGGAGGAACGAAATGAAAAAGACCATCGCGGCGTTCGCGGTCATCGCTTCAATGTCGGTGTGCGCAGACTTCGCCATCAGCCTCGATCCGGCGGCCAAGCCGATCAAGGAGATCGACAAGGCCGGGTGCAACACCGGGATAGGCTTCAACGGCGCGCTGGAAAGCGTGTTCAGCTGCGGCAGCGACGACTACTGGTTCGTCTCCAACCGGGTCGAGACCGCGCGCGCGTTCCTCGAGGCCGGCGCGACGCTGGTGCGCCTGCAGTGCATGAACGGCTGGTTCAGCCGGCGCAACGCCACCGGCCCGAAGGCGCGCCGCTCCAACCCCAAGGCCGCGTTCGACTTCTACCAGGCCAACGGCATCAAGGCGTTCGTCTGCCTCGAGTGCTGCCACGACTTCGAGACCAATCGCGTCGAGGCGTCGGTCGCGGAGAACCTCGAGATCATCAAGTGGATCGTCGACAACGGCTACAAGGGCGTCGTCGCCGGTTTCGAGTGCGGCAACGAGACCTACGGCGACAGCCACTACGCCGACAAGGCGCCGGTCTGGAAGCGCATCATCGACGGCGGCATCAAGATCTGGGGCGAGGACATCAAGTTCGGCATCAACATCGCCGAGTTCTTCGAGCTCAACCCGGACATCAAGCACATCCGCGACCGCATGATGTCCAACCAGGACTTCAAGCGCGACTGGACTTTCAAGGGTGCGTACTTCACAGCGGCGAACTTCAACAAGTTCTCCTCCCAGTTCGTGCTGAAGATGAAGGAGATCGGAGCCCTCGACAAGGTGTCGCACGTCATCTGGCACGCCTACGGCGCCGAGTCGCCCTACAGCTGCTCCTACTACGGCTTCCAGCGCTTCCGCAACTACATCGAGGCGTTCCCGGAGCTGAAGGGCAAGCAGTGGTGGCTCACAGAGATCCGCGAGCGTTCCGACGAGGACAACCACTGCCAGCGGATGTTCCGCGAGTCGCTCATCATGGGACACTACACCCTCACCGCCCTCTGCCAGGCCGAGGTCGACGGCTTCTGCCACCATCAGCTCAATGCGCTTTCCGGCGCAATGTACCAGTCCGACGGCAGGGAGTGGTATGACCAGTGGTATGACGCCACCCAGAACCAGATCGAGGACGATACCACTCCCTACCGCAGTATGCGGCTCGAGGTCGGCCACTGCGGCGCGATGTACCGCATCCTCGCGCAGGGCATCCGCCACCATCCGCTCTTCCTCGCCCACGGCACCTCGAAGGCGGCCAACGCCGAGGACACGTTCTTCACCTCCGCGCGCTTCACCGACCAGGTCTACGCCCGCCGTCGCGCGATCAAGGAGGGTAGGAAGGCACCCGCCGTCGACGGCGAAGTCGAGTGGGTCGCGGCGATGAACCGCCAGCGCAACCGCCTCTGCCTCCTGATGGTCAACTCCAAGCAGACGCCCGAGAAGGTGACGGTCACGCTCGCCGGCCGCAAGTTCGCCGCGCCCCTCTACCGTACCGTCAGCTGTCCGGCCGAGTTCCTCGACCGCCGCGAGATCCCCGGCGAAGGCAAGTTCTGGAAGCAGGTCAGCTGGGACGAGGCGACGACCGGCTACGACGTCCGCGCGATGGCGCCCTACGAGGGGATGAAGCCGGTGGCGGACAAGCTTGTTGTCGAAATCGCCCCGAACACGGTGCAGACCGTGACCGCGTTCGTGCGCAAGTAGCCTACGGCCGTCTGCAATCGTCCGCCGTTTATGCTATAATACGCCAAAAGCCGGAGTGGCGAAATGGCATACGCGGCGGACTTAAAATCCGCTTCTCGGTAATCGAGAGTACGGGTTCGATCCCCGTCTCCGGCACCAAATTAGGGAACGTGGCAGATGAGGCAGATTGGACTGGTGACGATGCGCAGGATGGCGGCGGCGGTAGGCGTTGCCGTCGCGCTGCTGCTGGCAGGGTGTTCGTCGTGGACCTATGGCGCGCTACACTCTAGCGATGAGGAAGAAATGAACCTGTTCACGCTGGCTACCGCAGCGGCTGCCGTCTGGCCGGCACTGGATGCCTCGGACGCGGCCATCTACCGGTCGATCCACGAGCCGCGCGTCGTTGCCGTGCAGCCCAACCACACCCACAAGGAGATGGTGCTGATGCCGGACGGCGAGGTCCGCTACTATGGGAAGGACCTCGTGGACGGCCTGCCGCGCGAAGTCTACCTCTCGTCCCGCGATCGCGGGCTTTCGTGGAAGACGAAGCTCTGCCGGTCGGGCGGCCTCGGCGCAATGTCCAAGTGTCCCTGGGCCGACTACTACATCACCGTCGTCGAGCCGGCCGAGAAGGGCGGCTTCCTGCGCTGCATCCGCTCCAAGGACGGTCCGGACGGCAAGGTGGAGGTTAGGACCAACGACACCGCCTCCACTTCGCTCAACTTCTTCCGTCCAGTGCAGCCCCTGGAGAAGTCCCGCCGCTGGATCTTCGCCGGCGCGCGACGGATCGACGGCTACGAGCGCCCCGCGCTTGCGATCTCCGCCGACGACGGCGAGACCTGGCACGAGGTGGTGGTCACCAACGCCGTCTCCGCCGACCGCATCCTCTACCACGACAAGTCGCTCCGCTGGAACAACGGCTGCTGCGAGCCGACGATCGTCGAGCTCTCGAACGGCGAGCTCCTTATGGCCGCGCGCGCCTCGTTCCGCCACCACTACCTCTACCGCTCGAAGGACGCCGGCGAGACCTGGGAAGGTCCGGTCCCGGCGCCGATGTTCTACGCCTCCAACACGATGCCGACGTTCCTGAAGCTGAGGGACGGGCGCATCCTCTTCTTCTGGAACAACACCGAGCCGCTGCCGAAGCGCGACCCGTCGGAGTACCCGGAACTCTGGGAACCGGAGCTCGAGGGTCGCGCCGAGACTGTCTTCACCAACCGCGACGCGCTCCACGCGGCGATCTCCGAGGACGACGGCAAAACCTGGATCGGCTTCCGCGAAGTGGCGCTCGACCCCATCCGCAACCGCGCCGACTTCCGAGAATACGGCAACAAGCCGTGGCGCGAGCTCGACAAGAGCGTCCACCAGTCCCAGCCGATGGAGATGCCCGACGGCAAGATCCTCCTGCCATACGGCCAGGGCGCCGCGGCTCGCATCTGCATCTTCGACGTCGCGTGGCTCTACGAGACCGACCGCTTCGACGATTTCCGCTACGGCCTCGACGGACTCTCCAACCACCTGTACGTGAAGTCGCTCAACGGCAACATCCGCGGCTGGAGCGGACACTGCGCGTTCAACCGCGTGCCCGGGGCGCTGCTGGTGCGCGAGCCGGACACGAACCCATATTCCAAGCGCGAGGCGCTGCAGATCTGCCGCGTCCGCGACGAGCGACTCGTCTCCAACCGCCAGGGCGTGGCGTGGAACTTCCCGGCAGGGCTCAAGGGCAAGGTCGAGCTCGAATGCCGCATCGACGGCGAGGGATTCCAGCTCGCGCTCTGCGACCGCTGGTTCAATCCCTGCGACGAGTTCGTCGGCGAGGAGGCGGCGCTCGCGATCCCGGTGACGGCGGAGACGCTGGGCGGGAAGGGGAAGTGGCAGGTCGTCCGGCTGAGCTGGGACTGGTCGGCTGGCACGGCGGAGCTCTCGTGCTCTACCAACGGCGTTGCCCGTGCGCTTCCGCTCAGAACCGATGGCAAGTCGCCGTTCGGCCCCTCCTACCTGCATCTCCAGACACTTGCGACCGGCCACGATCCGAAGGGCGCCTACTTTCGCTCCTTCCGCAAGGTCCATCTGCCATAGCGCAAATCGGCAAGGGTAAGCCAAAACCGGAATTTTAAAATTTTTTAAAATACCCCCTTGCGCGCATCGCGTCGATTATGATATACTACGCACTCGTTCGCCCAAATGGGTGGGCATCGCTCTTTGAAATCTGGGTGTTTGAGAAGACAGTAAATGTTTGTGCAAGGGGCCGATCAACAATAACTCAAGAATCTTTTTCTGAGAGTTTGATTCTGGCTCAGAACGAACGCTGGTAGCGTGGATTAGGCATGCAAGTCGAACGGGATCCGGGAGGTAGCAATACTTTCTGGTGAGAGTGGCGGATTGGGGAGGAACACGTGAGCAACCTGCCTTTGAGTCGGGGAAAACCGTTGGAAACGACGGCTAATACCGGATGTGGCGCCCTGTGACATCACGGGAGCGCTAAAGGGGGCCGCAAGGCTCCTGCTCGGAGAGGGGCTCGCGCACCATCAGCTTGTTGGCGGGGTAACGGCCCACCAAGGCCTACGGTTAGCTGGTCTGAGAGGATGACCAGCCCCACTGGGACTGAGATACTGCCCAGACTCCTACGGGAGGCTGCAGTCGAGGATCATTTGCAATGGGCGAAAGCCTGACAATGCGACGCTGCGTGGAGGATGAAGGCCTTCGGGTTGTAAACTCCTGTCATGGGGGAACAGGCGAGGGGACCCAATACGTCCCTTAGTTGAGTGTACCCCAAGAGGAATTGGCGGCTAACTCTGTGCCAGCAGCCGCGGTAATACAGAGGCCAAGAGCGTTGTTCGGATTTACTGGGCGTAAAGGGCGCGTAGGCGGCAAGGCGTGTCAAGTGTGAAATCTCCGGGCCCAACCCGGAAAGTGCGCTTGAAACTACCATGCTTTGAGTCCGGGAGGGGGAATCGGAATACAGGGTGTAGCGGTGAAATGCGTTGATATCCTGTAGAACACCGGAGGCGAAGGCGGATTCCTTGAACGGTACTGACGCTGAGGCGCGAAAGTCGGGGGAGCAAACAGGATTAGATACCCTGGTAGTCCCGACCTTAAACGGTGCACACTCGGGGTGGGGCCATTTCACCGGCTCCGTCCCCAAGCTAACGCGATAAGTGTGCCGCCTGGGGAGTACGGCCGCAAGGCTAAAACTCAAAGAAATTGACGGGGGCCCGCACAAGCAGAGGAGCATGTGGCTTAATTCGATGCAACGCGAAGAACCTTACCTAGACTTGACATGTATCTGCACGGCCTATGAAAGTAGGCTTCCTTCGAGGGTGATACACAGGTGCTGCATGGCTGTCGTCAGTTCGTGCCGTGAGGTGTTTGGTTAAGTCCACCAACGAACGCAACCCCTTTGAGATGTTGCCATCGGGTAATGCCGGGAACTCGTCTCAGACTGCTGGTTTACGCCAGAGGAAGGTGGGGATGACGTCAAGTCAGTATGGCCCTTACGTCTAGGGCTGCACACGTGCTACAATGGCCGGTACAGAGGGACCCGATGCCGCGAGGCGGAGGAAATCCCAGAGAGCCGGCCTCAGTTCAGATCGGGGTCTGCAACCCGACCCCGTGAAGTCGGATTTGCTAGTAACGGCGCATCAGCATTTGGTGCCGTGAATGCGTTCCCGGGCCTTGTACACACCGCCCGTCACATCATGAAAGCCGTCTGCACCCGAAGTCGGGCATTTGTCCGCCTAAGGTGTGGGTGGTGATTGGGATGAAGTCGTAACAAGGTAACCGTTGGGGAACCAGCGGTTGGATCACCTCCTTTCTAAGGAGACATCCTCCGTAGCCGGACCGAGAGGTCCGCGAAGGAGGAAAGGTGAAAGC
>SFPL01000093.1 GCA_004551905.1 Lentisphaeraceae bacterium | reverse complement strand
CTTTTTCATCTTCATCCCACCATATTCCGCCGCCTTTGGGGAGAGCGGCGGCGTTACCGCCTTTGTTCACCTCAAGTTTTGTAGTAGGTTTTAGAACGGGGTTTCCGCTGTATTTTATAGGTTTGTGCCACACGCGTTTGAGTGTTGTAGTCGATATTATGTAATCGTCAACAAATAGCTGTCTGCCGTTATCTATGTAAACGGCATGGCATTTGGCTGCGGTGATAATTGCCGTCAATAAGACGAGAAGAGTTTTGTTCATGTTATTCTCTTGGGGAGGCTTGCATTTTTGATATTTTCGGGTATTATATCAAAAACGAGTTTGGTATTGGTATAATATATTGGCAAAAGGAGATTTACCGCGATTCGTTATAATAATGTGCACCCGGTCGAAGAAGATGACCTTTTCCGACATGGCAAACCTCCGCCGTGAGCCGGGCGGCGGCATTTTTGGTATAATACACGCTCATGCGAGATTTCAACGACAGGAATGCGAAGAAGGCCATCATACTTGCGGCCGGTTTCGGTACGCGGCTGAGGCCTTTCACGTGCGCTGTGCCCAAGCCGCTCCTGCCGGTCTGGGGCGAACCGATGCTCATGCGCGTCGTCGACAGGCTGCGCTCGTTGGGCGTCGAGGAAATCGTCGTCAACTGCCACCATCTGCACGAGCAGGTCTCGGCGTGGTGCGCTGCGAACGGCTGCCGCGCCGCCTTCGAGCCGGAGATCCTCGGCACCGGCGGCGTCCTCAACCCGCTGCGCGAATGGATCGGCGGCGACGACTTCTACCTCGTCAACGGCGATATCGTCCTCGATGGCTTCGATGGCTTCGGCGAAGGCGCGCTGGGCGTAAAGGGAGCGGACGGTACGGGTGCGATCGCGATCGCGCTGGCGACGGAGTCGGGACCGCGCACGATCGAGGTGGAGCCGCAGAGTTCCTTCGTCACCAACTGGCGCAGCGACGACGCGGGCTTTCCCGGCACCTTCACCTACTGCGGCTTTGCGCTCCTGTCGGCGAAGATTCTCGATTACGTCGCTCCCGCCGGATTCTCGTCAATCGTAGACGCCTACGAGCGCGCGATGCAGGACGGCTGGTTCGTGAAGGCGGTTTCGCCGAAGGGGATGCTCTGGACCGACGCCGGCTCCGTCGAGAGCTACCTTGATGTCAACCGTCACGGCGACGACAACGCCTTTCTCGACATTCCGCAGCTTGCCGCGGCGTTCGATGGGGGCGATGGCGCGGTCGTGTTCCTCGGCGTTCGCGGGAGCAACCGCGCGTTCTTCCGCCGCGGCGACAGAATCGCGGTCGTCTACGACGACGCCAGCCGCGCCGAGAACGCGCTCTACGCCCGTCAGGCCAAATGGCTGAAGGAACGCGGCGTCCCGGTGCCGCGGGTATTGGCCGATCGGCCGGATCTCAAGACGCTGGCAATGGAGTGGGCGGGAGAAGCGCGCAAGATGGCGCTTGCCGACCGCGTGCGCGTCGTAGAGGAGCTCGCGAAGTTCAACGCGCTCGGCGCGTGCTGGAGCGACGGTGCCGCGGAAGGGCTGCCCGAGCTCGTGGAGAAGTTCGGTCCCGAGACTTGGCTGTGTGAGCGCGGCCTCTTTGCGAAGCACTGCCTCGGCTCCCGCTTCGGCCGCGAAATGCCGGCGGCGGTGGAGGCCGAGCTCAAGGCCGTCGCCGACCGGCTCGAGCGCGAGCCGAAGGCGCTCGTCCACCGCGACTTCCAGTCCTCGAATGTGCTCTGGAAGGGCGACGAGCCCTGCTTCATCGATTTCCAGGGGATGCGGATCGGTCCGGCGGTCTACGACCTCGCGTCCTTCCTCTACGACCCGTACGACAGCATCTCCGAACGCGAGCGCGAGGCGCTGGCGCTCAGGTACGCGCAGATCTCCGGCCGTGCGGACATCGCGGCGGTGCTGCCGTTCGCGGCGGTCGAGCGGCTGGTGCAGTGCCTCGGCGCCTACGGCAGGCTCGTCTCGGTCGGCCAGCCGCAGTTTGGCAGGTATGTGCTGCCGGCGCTGGAGCGGCTTCTGGCGGCGGCGGATGAAGCCGACCTCGACGCCACCGGCGCGCTCGCGGAGGATCTCATAGCCGAAGAGGGGCATTGCCATCACCATCATAAATGAACGCCATCCGCCAGTTGCTAAAGAAAGTTAAGTCGACGGGCACAAGGCTCGCCGGGCAGGTGAAGACGGTCTCGATGGGGCGTGAGCGGGTGTTCGAGGCGTATGACCTCGGAGACGACACGTTTGTCGTCGAGCGCGGCATCGGTGCGCATCTCGCCGAGCGCCCGAGCGTGCTCGTGGTGGACAAGCGCTGGCTGCGGCGTCGGGTGCGCGGCAAGGTGATGACCGTCACCACCGGCAACCACGCGGTGGCGGCGATGCCGCTGCTGGACGGCAGGTTCTGGAGGCTGTCGAGTCTGGCGGCGCCGCGTTGGGGCGATGTGATGACGGGCGCGGTGCTCTGCGCCAACATCGTCGACGGCAGGCTCGAGGTTTCCCAGCGCGACGTGTCGACGCCGGAGCTCGTGTCGCTCGACCGCTGGCTCGTTGAGACCGCCGGTCTCGGGCTCGACGACGTGGTGATGCTCGATCGCAACGAGTCGGCGCTCGACCACTACCGCCGCCTTGGTCAGGAGTGGCGGGTGAAGCCTCTGGCGTGGACGGAGAAGGATATGCTCGCCCAGCTCGCCGCCTCCCGCAAGCGCATTTCCTCGAAGACGCGCTACTACCATTCCTCGCGCGGCGTCCACTTCATGACCTATCCCGAGTTCATGCGCATGGTGACGCTTGCCGAGACGTCCCCGTCGGAATTCGTGGCGGGGTTGAGGGAGATTGTGAGCATCTTCGAGGGCAATTCCGTCTCCTTTGCGCGAATGCCCAAGTACCGCGGCCACCACGAGATCGAGTTCTTCGGCCTTGGACGCGGCGTAGGCGTGGAACGGGTCGTTCCAGAGCTCGAGAAGCTGATGGAGGCGGTCGCGCTTGGACGGCTCGGCCAGCTCGGAGTCATCCAGAAGGCGCGCGAGGCGGCGGCGCTTTACCAGTCGCTGCTTACGACGCCTGATTTCGCCGACGAGTCGTCGCCGGTGTTCGTGGAGAAGCTCTACATGTATGTGACCGGGGAGATTTACTCGGTCGCAGGCGACGGCTCCACCCCGTCCTTCGACGACCGCCGCACCGCGCTCCCGGGCGCGACGTTCGTCGGAGGACGGCCGGTGATGCACCCCGGCGCCGACGTCCGCAGCGAGGTGCTGCTCTCCAACCTCCGCGGAATGCTCTCCAAGGACGAGTTCGTGGAGTACGCCAACGTCTACGAGCTCCGAGAGGACGGTCCGGCGTCGAACCTGCGCGGACGCACCCGCGAGGTCGTGTACAAGACGAACATGCGCCCGCTCGAGACGAGCCTGATCGAGAAGGGGCTCTTGTCGCGGCGCAAAGGCTACGCCGAGTACATGCTAGCCCGCATCGGCGCGCTGCGGGCGATGGGCGTTACGCTGAGCGCCTACTACCGGCTGCTCCGCCGCCGTCCCTCCACCCGCACCGCGCCGTCCGACTTCTACATCCGCATGCGTTGCGAGGGCGAGCCGCTCGAGTCGATACCAGCCTGCTGGTTCAGGAGCGGCGAGGATTCGTCGGTCGAGGTGCCTGAGGTGGTGATGGGCCTCGCGGCGCTGATGGGCGACGCCGCCGCGCAGAACATGGCGATGAAAAAGTTCGACCCCGAGACCGAGAGTCCGCTCTACGGCGTCGGCAAGGAGATCTACGAGTTCGAGTACGACATCATCAAGGAACAGGTGGTGCCGAAGAAGGTGGCGACCTGCTCCATCCGCGGCAGCTTCGGCTGGCCGGACCTCTCCTTCACCGACGCGAACGTCAATGCATTCGCCTCGTTCTACTTCACCCACTTCGCGCACGCACTCAAGGACTTCTGCTGCCACCACACGGTGCCGATGGCCGATCTCGCCGAGCGCTTCATGAGCGGATTCGAATTCCGCACCCATGCCATGGCGTGGCAGCTGTCGGTGATGCGCGATCGGTTCGAGTCGTTCTCGCCGCCGGTGCCGCCGGCCTACCGCTTCGCCGAGAAGTGGCGCTTCGCGATGTGGGCGCTCGAGCGCCAGGAGCGCCGCCTGTCGCTCCTGAGAAAGATGTTCTTCGAGAAGGTCGCGCTGGTGAGTTCTTCCGCCGCCGGCGGCAAAGAGGGGGGAGACGAGGAATGAAGGCGGTCTTGACATCAGTCCTAGCCGCGGCTGCGCTTTCCGCTGCGGCCTTGCCGCTGTCGCTCGACGAGATTCGCGAGCCTGTCATCGTCGGCGTGCCGCCGATCTACGCCGGACATGACCTCTGCACGACTGCCGACGGGGCGATTCGCCACTACGGCCAGGAGATGCACCGCGGCAAGGTGACGCGCGTATACGTCGAGTCGCGCGACGGCGGCCTTACCTGGAAGACCTTCCCGGCGGACCCCAAGGACGTCGGCGCTGTCTTCAAAAGCCCGTGGAGCGATGTCTGGGTGGGTTTCACCAACCGCGACTCCATCGACCCAAACCGCAATCGCGGCGTTTTCGCCGCAAGGTCCAGGCTGGGTCCAGGCGACACCGCCGCGGAGCTAGTTTCGCTCGGTCGCAGCGACTACGCCTGCACCCGGCTCATCGCCATTCCCTCGCGTCGCCGCTGGCTCGCCTCGTTCGTGGAACTCACCTGCCGACGCGACGGCGGCTACGGCGCGGCGACCGCGTACTCCGACGACGACGGCAGGACCTGGCGCTTTCAGGACCTGCCCGGCGTCAGGGACGTGAGGCGGCGCAATCCTGGCAGCGCGCGCGACCATTGGTACTGCAGCGGCTGCGAACCTGCGCTCATCGAGCTGAAGGACGGCTCCATCCTCATGTGTCTGAGGACGAGCGGACCGCACGCGGCGTTTCTCCGCTCGACCGACGGCGGCGAGACCTGGGGAGCGCCGTGGACGGATTCGCGCTTCTGGCAGGCCAACACCCGACCGGAGTTCCTGCGGCTCAGGGACGGACGGCTTCTTTTCGTCTGGAACAACACCCAGCTCCTGCCGGAACTCGACCCGACGCTCACTCCGCAGGGCGAGCGCGGAGTCGCCGGGTTCACCAACCGCGACGCGCTGCACGCGGCGATTTCCGAGGACGACGGCAAGACCTGGATCGGCTTCCGCGAACTCGCGTTGAGCGAGTATCGCAACTCCGTCGACTGGCGCGAGCTCGGCAACGACGACGCGCAGGAGAAGGACAAGTCGGTCCACCAGACACAGATGCTGGAACTCGCCGGGGGCAAGGTGCTCATTGCCTACGGACAGAACGTCTCCACCCGTCGCCTTGCGATCTTCGATCCTGCATGGCTGTACGAGACGAAGCGCATGGACAGCTTCCGCCAGGGCCTCGCCCATGTCTCGCACCACCTCTACCTCCGTTCCGCCTCCGGCGGCTGGCGTGGCTGGGCCGGACACTGCGCGTGGAACCGCATTCCAGGCGCGGCGATGGTGCTCAATCCCGATATCTCGCTGTCCAACCGCGGCGACGTGCTGCAGCTTGGACGGCTTCGCGACCCGCGTCTATATTCCGACCGCGCCGGGCTGGTCTGGAACTTCCCGGCCGCGAAGAAGGGAGCCGCTTCCGTAAACTGCCGGATTGTCGGCGAGGGATTCAGGTTCACCCTGAGCGACCACTGGATGAATCCGTGCGACGAGACCAACCCGGCGCTGCAACCGGTGTCGGAGAAGATTACGTCTACGGAGGCGCCGTGCCGCCGTCCAATCGCGGCTCTGAAGGACTGGCACAACGTGGCGATCGAGTGGGACTGCGCGGCAGGGACGTGGCGACTTCTTTCCGACGGCCACGAGCTGCGTTCTGGCCAGCTCGCGTGGGTGCCGGCAGCCGGCTTCTCTTATCTGCATTTGCAGACGCTCGCCGAGGGCAACGACCCCGACGGAACGCATTTCCGGAATTTCACGATGGAAGCCAGAAAATGAAAAGGTGAAAGCGAAAATGAAAACGATCGACTACAAATGGCGGGCGCTCGCGCTTCTATGGGTGGCCTTCTTCCTCCAGCAGGGCACGCGGCAGCTCTTCGGACCGTCCGTCCCGGCGATCTGCGCCTCGATCGGCGTGGACGAGGTGGCGATCGGCGTGGTGGGTACGGTGTTCGCGATGATGTACGGAATCTGCGTGCCGTTTGCGGGGCTCACGGCCGATCTTTTCAGCCGCAAGTGGATGGTGGTCTCTGGCGTCGCCATCTTCTGCCTCGGCATTTTCCTTTCCGGCTTCATCGCCTCGGTGGGGCTTTTGATCGTCACCTACGGCATCTTGAACGGCTTCGGCCAGACGTTCTACTATCCTTCCGCCACCTCGCTCATCTCCCAGCTCCACCGGGAATCGCGCGCGACGGCGATCTCGATCCTGCAGCTCGGACTCTACATCGGCATCATCGGCTGCGGAGGCCTCGCCGGCTTCCTCGCCGGGAAGGGCGGCGAGAACTGGCGCACGCCGTTCTGGATCTTCGGCGGCGTTGGCCTTGCCTGGGCGGCGCTGATGATCTTCGCCCTGCGCGACACCAAGCCGGCCGCCGCGCCGTCGCGAGCGGTTGACAAACCCTCGATCGCCGAGGCGGTGAAGGCCGTCCTTTCCAAACCGACCGCGATCTGCGTTACGCTCGGCCTCGCGATGATGATCTACGTGGACATTGGATTCAAGAACTGGATGCCGTCGCACCTACAGTCGCAGTTTATGGCAACGTGCCCGTTCCTCCAGCGCTGGGCCGGCCTCCATGCCGTCGTCTGGCACTATGTGGGCGCGATGGCGGGCATCCTCGTCGGCAGCCGCATCGGCGACCGGCTGGTGAAGTCGCGCCCCGGCATCCGGCTCGACCTCGGCGTCGCCGGTCTCGGCCTCGCGGTTCCGTTCATCGTCTGGATGTCGCTCACCCCGTCCTTCGCGGTCTGCTGCGCGGCGATGTTCGGCTTCGGCGTCTTCCGCGGCATCTACGACTCTAACTTCATGGCTTCGTTCTTCGATGTGGTGAACCCGCGCTACCACGCCTCCGGCGTCGGCATTATGATGTGCGTGGCGTTCCTCTTCGGCTCGCTTTCCTCGACGGTGCTGCCGGTCATTGCCAGGGCGTTCGACGGCAAGATGGGCTTCAGCATGGCCTCGCTCGCCGGCTTCTACCTGGTCGGCGTCGCGATCCTCGCCCTCGCCCGCTTCGCCTTCCTCCGCCGCGACCTCGAGCGAAACTGACGCATCCATGAGAAAGACAGTCAGTTGCGTGGTGTTCGGGGTGGCAATGGCCGCCCTGGGCTGGTTTGGAAGGCAGCTTGTGCCGGCGAGCGCGCAGGCGCATTCGTCCAAGGGCGAGGAGGCCGTATCCGTGGTCGTGACGACGGCGAGGACGGTGGAGTTCAACCCGCCGACGGAATATGTCGGGCACGTCGAGCCGGAGGAGGCCACGGACATCCTGCCGCAGATCGACGGCTACATCAAGAAGGTCTGCTTTGCCGAGGGCGCGAAAGTCTCCGCCGGCGACCTGCTCTTCGAGATCGACCGCGAGCAGTACGACGCCTCGCGCAACTTGCGCTATTCCGAGGTGCGAAGCGCCGAGGCGAAGGTCGAGGTGGCCAAGGCGGACTTGGAGCGTGCCGAGCGCTACTACCGCCGCCTGACCGCCGCCGACGACCGCGGCATCACGGCGACCGAGCTGGACAATGCGGAAATGTCGCTTTCGTCTGCCAAGGCCACGCTCAATTCGGCCGTCGCCGCCGTCGAGCAGGCGAAGGCGGCGGCTGCGATCGCCGACTTCAACCTGAAGCACACCAAGGTGTTCTCGCCCATTTCCGGGCGAATCGGCAGGGCCCTCCAGCACGTCGGCGACTACGTCTCGCCGTCCAAGTCCGCGCTGGCGCGCGTCGTGAAGCTCGATCCGATCCGCGTCGTCTTTCCGATAACCGACCGCGACTACGACGCCTGGCAGTCCGCAGCGGAGCGCCGCGGCACGGAGCTCAACGCCTCGCGCCGCTTCCGCATCCGGCTGCCCAACGGCGAGGAGTACGCGGAGCGCGGCGCCATCGAGTTCGGCGACAACGAGATGAGCCGCGAGACGGGGACGCTGGTGATGTACGTTTCCTTCCCGAACCCGTCCAGGCGGCTCGTCCCCAACGCGTTCGTGAGGGTTCTCTCCGACGAAGCGAATCCGCCGCGCGCGCTGGCGGTGCCGTCGGGCGCCGTGGTGCTGGGCGACGACGGCGCGCGCGTGTGGACGGTCGACGGCGGGAACAGGGCGCATTCAGTCCCGGTGGAGGTTGGGAAGACCTGGAACGGGGCGACACTCGTCAAGTCGGGGCTTTCTGAAGGGGACAGGATCGTCTGCTCCGGTGCGTTCAAGCTCAAGGAGGGCGCGGCAGTCGTCTGCCGCGAGGGGAACGAGGCCAGATGAACGCGGTCGCCCTGCTCGTCCGGCGTCCGCACTTTGCGATTGCCGCCGTTCTCCTGTCGGTCGTCGTCGCCGCGATTTCGTTCCCCAGGGCGCCCGTGTCGCTTTACCCGAATGTCGCGCGCCCCGCGATATCGGTGTCGTGTACCTACCCCGGCGCGAATGCGCGCGAGGTGATGAATACGGTCGCCGGTCCCATCGAGGAGAAGGTGAACGGCGTCGAGGGCATGAGCCGCATGACCAGTTCGTGCTCGGACACGGGGGCCTATTCGCTGACCGTATACTTCCATGTCGGCGTCGACCGCGACATGGCGCTTACCAAGGTGCAGAGCAAGGTGCAGCAGGCGCTTTCGCTTCTGCCGCAGGAAGTCAAGAACACCGGCGTGACGGTAGAATCCGGCTCGACGGAGGAGCTAGGGCTCCTGACGCTGCGCTCCGCCGGCGGCAAGCTCGCGCGCGAGCAGGTCGTCGACTACGCCTACGGCGTCGTCAACCCCGCAATCCTGCGTGTTCCGGGCGTCGGCAGTTCGACCGTCAAGGACAACAAGGTCGCGATGCGCATCTGGCTGGACGCGAACAGGATGGCCGCGCATGGCATTACGTCGGAGGAAGTCGTCTCGGCCATCAAGTCTCAGAACGTACAGGCGTCGCTCGGCAGCGTCGGCGCGAGCCCGACCGAAGAGCCGAGCTGCCGCGTCGTCTCCCTGATTTCCCGTGGGCGGCTCGACACGGCGGAGGACTTTGAGAAGATCGTCGTCCGCACCGAAGGCGGCGGGGGGCTCGTACGGCTCGGCGACATTGCGCGCGTCGACAAGGGGCTGCAGGGCTATTCCTATTCCGCGCTCTACGACGAGACTCCGGCGGTGTTCATCCGCATAGTCAAGCTTCCCGGCGTCGACGTGCGCAAGACGATGAAGCTCATCAAGGCGGAGCTGAAGAAGCTCGAGCCGTCCTTCCCCGGCGACCTCGCCTGGGACATGACCTACGATACAACGCTCTACATGGACGCCGCGCTCGGATCCGTCGTCCGGTCGCTTGCGCTTGCCTTCGCCCTGGCCGTCGTCGTCGCTGCGCTTTTCCTGCGCTCTGCGAGATGGGCGCTGCTCGTGGCGGTGGCGTCGGCAGTGCCCTTGGCGATTGCCTTTTCCGTCCTGGTCGCCGCAGGCTACTTCCTGAGCTTGGTCTCGCTCTACGCGTTCATCGTCGCCACAGGCGTCTCGGTCTCGTTCTCGGCTTTCATGGCCTCGCGCATCCGCGCCATGGCGGGCGAGGGGTCGGACCCGCAAGCTGCCGCGCTGTCGGCGGCTGGGCGCTACGCGCCGCACGTCTGTGCCGCCGCCATCGCTATCACGCTCGCCATGGTGCCGGTGGCGATGGTCGACGGGCTCCAGGGTGTCGTCTACCGCCAGTTTTCGCTGGTGCTCGCCGCCGCCGCGCTGGCGTCCGTACTGGCGGCGGTCGTGGTCGTTCCGGCCTTTGCCGCTGCGCTTCCCGGTCGCGTGAAGCCGTGTGTCAGGCCGTCCAATTCGCGCCAGTCGCTGCTCGCGCCGGCGGTCTTGTACGTTGCGCTTGCGGCCTGCGCCGTCGCGGCGTGGGGAATCGGGAAGGGGCTTCCCGGCGAGTTCATCCCCGCGGAGGACATTGGCGAGATCGTCGTGGACTGCAAGATGGCGGAGGGGACTTCCATGCCGGTCACGGCCGACGTAATGCGCAACATCTACCGGAAGGTGCGCGGCATCGAGGGAATCGAGAAGTCGACGACGCTCCTGGGCGAGAGCATCGTCAGCGGATATGGCGAGAACAACGCCAAGATGTATCTCGTCCTCAAGGACTGGGCCAAGCGCGGCAAGTCGATGTTCGAAATCGCCAGGGAGGTCGAGAAGGCCGTCGCCGACGTGCCGGAGGCCATGGTCTTCACCATCTGTCCGCCGCCGATGCAGGGGCAGGGCAACCAGGGCGGGCTGACCGTCCTCGTGCAGTCCATGGAGGACGCGGATCCGGTGCGTTTCGCCAACGAGATGCAGAAGTTCCGCGCCGCCCTCGCGCGCTCGCCGCTGGCGGCCGACGCCAACTGCGGTACCGTCGCCGACGTACCCCACCTGCGCGTACACGTCGACCGCGAGAAATGCGAGCTGATGCAGGTGCCAATGCTGTCGCTCTACACGACGCTCCAGCACGCGCTGGGCTCGGTGTACGTCAATGACGTGAACCTCGGCACCCAGGTTAACCGCGTCACGGTGATGTCGGACTGGTCGGCGCGCTCGTCGGCCGATCGCGTCGGCGACCTCTATGTCCGCTCCAAGACGGGGGACATGGTGCCGGTCGGCGCGCTTGTGACGTTCAGCGAGGAACTTGGCGTTCGCGACTGCTATCGCTGCAATCAGTATCTCTACGCCACCTGCCAGTTCCTGCCGAAGGAGGGCGTGGCGTCCTCCGAGGCGATCGAGGAAGTGCGGCGGATTTCGGCGGAGAGTCTTCCGCGCGGCTATGTCCAGGACTGGAGCGGGCTCATCTACGAGCAGTTCCAGAGCAGGGGCGACACTGGACTCTTGATGGGGCTTTCCGTGCTCGCCGTGTATCTGGTGCTGATGGTGATGTCCGGCTCGCTCGTCCGCCCGCTGGCGTGCCTGGTGCCAGCGGCCGCCGCGACGCTGGGCGCTGTGGCGCTCCACCTGGCGACCGGGGTTCCCATGTCGCTCTACTCCCAGTTCTCGGTTCTGCTGCTGGTTGTGGTATGTTCGGCCCTCTCGACGCTTGCCGATCCGCGAGACGGCGCGGCCGGCCGCGCCTTCCTGCCGCTGCTCATCGCCGTCTCCTTCCTGCCGCTCGCGCTGTCGTCCGGGGCGGGCGGCGCGGGCAGCCGTTCGATGGGTGTCGCCATGCTCGGCGGCTTCGCATTTTTCGCGCTTGTCCGCATGCTTGGCGGCGGACTTGATTTTTGCCGGAAGCGCTCAACGGAGTGTGTCGAGGTGAAAACAATAGAATAATCCCCTCATGGAGGACGGCCGCTTTGGTTGCATAGATAAACCAATGGGGACAGTCCCCAGTTGATAAACCAATGGGGACAGCAACTGTAAATTTCGACTGAAATTTTCGTGCCATGTCTAAGGGTGAAGATTTTCGTTCCATTGCGCGTCAGCGCAAGGAAAAGGTAGCAAGGAGAATAGGGGTGCGGGGGAAGGAGGAAGGAAGG
>SFPL01000092.1 GCA_004551905.1 Lentisphaeraceae bacterium | reverse complement strand
TGTCGCCGAAAGGCGGAATCTCCAGCTGAAGCCCGCTTTACAAGCCCAAACCAAAACTGCTATAATACCGACAACAAGCAAGAAAGCTTCGTCAGCACAGGGCTACGCAACGAGTGTTGCACTGGCTACTGGATGGCGGGAACCAAGAATATGGTATAATACGCCTGTTATGAGTTTTCCGATACAGCTGAATCGTCCGCTGGTGGTGTTCGACATCGAGTCCACCGGCATCTCGCCGCGCAAGGACCGTATCATCGAGCTTGCCGCGGTCAAGGTCAACCCCGACGGCACCGAGGAGTCCCGCTGCTGGCTCCTCAACCCCACCATCCCGATTCCGAAGGAGACCACCGCCATCCACGGCATCTCCGACGAGATCGTCAAGGACTGCCCCACCTTCGCCGAGCGCGCGAAGGAGATCCTCGCGTTCTTCGAGGGCGCCGACCTCTCCGGCTTCAACTCCGACCGCTTCGACATCCCGTGCCTCGAGGAGGAGTTCGCGCGCGTGGGGCTCAACCTCGCCGTGCAGAGCCGCCGTCGCGTCGACGTCCAGCGCATCTACCACCGCATGTTCCCGCGCGACCTTTCCGCCGCGGTGCGCGAGTACCTGGGCCGCTCTCACGATGGCGCGCACGGCGCCGAGGCCGACGCCCATGCCACGCTCGAGGTGCTGAAGGCGGAGCTCAAGCGCCACGCCGAAGTGCCGCGGACGGTGGACGAGATTGACCAGTGGATCGCCCCGACCGACCCGCTCAACGCCGACCGCGACGGACTCTTCCGCTGGAAGAACGGCGAGTGGACGGTTAACTTCGGCAAGAAGAAGGGCGAGAGCCTCAAGCGCATCATGCTCGACGAGCCGAACTTCCTGAAGTGGATGGTGAAGGGCGACTTCTCCGCCGACGCGCGCATGGTGGCCGCCGACGCGCTGAAAGGCCGACTGCCGCCGCCGCCAGCGGAGGCGCAGAAGTGAAGGCGATTGCCACTCCGCTCTCGGAGCGCGCCGTCCGCGCGCTCGCCGCCGGCGACGTGGTGGAGATCTCCGGCCGCGTCTACACCGGACGCGACAAGCTGCACAAGCACTTCGCGGACGGAGGCAGGCTGCCGGTGGACTTCCGCGGCGGTGTGCTCTACCACTGCGGTCCGGTCTGCGTGCCGGACGGCGCGGGCGGCTGGAAGGTGGTCGCCGCCGGTCCCACGACGAGCGTCAGGGAGAATCCGTACGAGCCGGACTTCATCGCCAGGACCGGGGTCAGGGTGATCGTCGGCAAGGGCGGCATGGACGCGGCGACGCTCGCCGCGATGAAGCGCTGCGGCTGCGTCTACGTGCAGGCGGTCGGCGGCGCCGGCGCACTGTACGCCGAGTGCGTGAAGCGCGTCGCCGGCGTCTCGCTCCTCAATGAGTTCGGCGCGGCGGAGGCGGTGTGGCACTTCGACGTCGAAGGCTTCCGCGGCGTAGTGGCGATGGACGCGCACGGACGCTCGCTCTTCGACGCCGTCCGCCGCAAGGTCGGAATTTAAACAACAAGAAAGGAAAATGCGATGACCATCAGAACGACTGTGGCGGCGGCTGGGATGCTGTTCGCCGCCAACTTGTTCGGCGCCACTGCGACCGACTCCACCTGGATCCGCGGCGTCACCGACAAGGACCCGATAACCTACAAGGCAGGCGAGGAGATGTCCTTCACCCTGACGGTCGAGCAACTCGACGGCGAGCTCAGGGACGGCGAGTTCTCGCTCGACTGGAAGCGCTCAGGCGACGACGGCATCGTCGAGACCGGCAAGGTGTCCTACGCCGGCGCGCCGTTCGTCTACAAGACTAAAATCGCATTCCCGGGCTTCGTGCGCCTTGAGACGAAGCTCGTCGACGCCAAGGGCAAGCAGGCTGGCAAGAAAGCCTTCTTCGACGGCGGCGCCGGCGCGGACGTCGACTCGCTCGAGGGTCATCCGGAGCCGAAGGACTTCGACGAGTTCTGGGGCCGCCAGTTCGCACGCCTCGACAAGATCAAGATCAACCCCGAGCTCGTGGAGGTCAAGTCGCCAACTAACATCGTGAAGTGCTATGCGGTGTCCGTTCCGTGCGCCGGCCTGCGTCCGGTCACCGGCTACCTGTCAGTGCCCGTGGCCGTAGACAAGGGCGTGACCTTTCCGGTGAAGGTCATGTTCCACGGCTACAGCGGCGACGAGTTCTGCCACAAGCGGCAGAAGACCGTGCCGACAGACTGCATCCTCCTCGACATGAACGCCCACGGGCTGAGGCTGCCGGAGCTTGGCGGCACCGAGGCTGACCGCAAGGCGCTCAGGTGGGAGGCGCGCTCCAACGGCCGCGCCTACGCCTTCGACCCGGAGCAGAACAAGGATCCCGAGACTGCCTACTTCAACGGCATGGTGCTCAGGGTCAAGCGCGCGCTCCAGTACATGAAGACGCAGAAGGGGTGGAACGGCCGCGACGTGCAGGTTACCGGCGGCAGCCAGGGCGGCCTCCAGGCCATCTGGGCCGCTGCGTGCGGCGAGGGCGTGACCTATGCCGAGATCGGAGTGCCGTGGCACTGCGACGTCTTCACCAACGGCGGCGTCAGATCCGATCCCGCTCAGAAGCTCGCCTCCTGCGGTTGGTACATCAAGTGGACCGACGCGCTCGGCTACTACGATGCCGTCAACTTCGGCAGGCGGATTCCCGTCGGCTGCTACGCCGACATCTGCCGCGCCGGCCTCGGCGACTACGTCTGCCCGCCGACGGGAATAGCCAAGCTCTGGAACGCGCTTTCGTGCAGGCGGCGCATCGTCTGGATCCAGGGCGCGGAGCACGGCTACGTGCCGCCGGACACCACGGGTCTCAAGTCAGTCCGCGAAGTGCAGTGCGACGTGCGCGCGCTCACGCCGGCGGTGCCGCAGGCGTCGTGGGCGGTGGCGTGGTGGATGAAGCGCCACCACGAGAAGTTGGCGGCGCTCAAGGCGAATCCGCCTGAGGTGGTCTTCCTCGGCGACTCGATCACCCACTTCTGGGACTCGACCGGTCGGCCGGTCTTCGAGGCGAACTTCACCCAAGCGCCCTACCGCGCCATCTCGCTCGGCTTTAGCGGCGATCGCACCGAGCACGTCCTCTGGCGCATCCTGCACGGCGAGCTGGACGGCTACCAGGCCAAGGCGGTTGTCCTGATGATCGGCACCAACAACACCGGGCACCTGCCGTTCTACCAGGAGCCGCCGTCCGACACGGTCCTCGGCATCAGGAAGATCCTCTCTCTCATCCGCGAGAAGCAGCCACAGGCGAAAATCATCCTCCACCCGATCTTCCCTCGCGGCGCAGACCGCAACGACTCGTGCCGGCTTCGCAACGACGTCGTCAACCGCGCCATCCGCCCCTCCGCGGACGGCAAGGACGTCCTCTGGTGCGACCTCGCCGACGAGTTCCTCGACCAGGATGGGAAGCTGCCGAAGGAGCTCTTCCCCGACCTCCTGCACCCCAACGCCAAGGGCTACGAGAAGTGGGCTGCCGCGGTCAAGCCGTACCTCGACTGGGCGCTCTCCGACCGCTCGGCGCCACCGCCGCCGGCCAAGACATCCAGGAGCATGGCGGAGACCGACAAGCTCGCGGCCGGCACCTCGCGCGCCGACACGCCGGAGGTCAAGCCCAATGGGGGCGACTGGTGGCTCGACCGTCTCACGTCCAAGCGTCGCGAAATCGTCAACTCCGACGGCGAGTTCGACCTGGTGATGCTTGGCGACTCCATCACCCACAATTTCGAGAACCAGGGCAAGGTCTCGCTCGCCAAGCTGCGCGAGCGCTATGCGGTGCTGGACATCGGCTACAGCGGCGACCGCACCGAGAACGCGCTCTGGCGGGCGAAGTACGGCGAGCTCAGCGGCTACCGCGCCAAGGTGGTGTCGCTGCTCATCGGCTGCAACAACACCTGGCACCGCATGGACAAGCCCGAGGACACCGCCGCCGGCGTGAAGGCGATTCTCGATGCGATCGCGGCGGCGCAGCCGGAGGCCAAGGTGCTGCTGTCGCCGATCTTCCCGTTCGGGCCGGGGCCGGACGACGCCAAGCGAGTCAACAACGAGAAGGTCAACGCGCTGATCCGTCCGTTCGCTGACGGCGAGCGCGTCATCTGGGTGGACTTCAACTCGAAGTGGATGGATGAGAAGGGGGATGTCATCGGCTACATGCCCGACCGCTGCCACCCGAACGCCAAGGGCTATGCCGAGGTCTGGGTGCCGTCGATCATGCCGTATCTCGAAAAGTTCGTGCAGGGGAAATAGCCATGTCCAACGACACTCTTTCCCGCAGGGGATTCCTGTTCGGCGCGACTGCTGCGGCGGCGTGCGGTGTGACGCGCGCGGCTGGCGTTAACGGCGCGGAGGGGCGCGACGCGGCGCTTTCGGTCTTCCTCAGCGACATTCACATCGCCAAGCCAGGACTGGACACGATCTGGGGCAAGCAGCCTTCCTACCAGAACGCGATGCTTTCGAAGACGGTGGACGAGATCCTCGCGATGCGTCCGCTCCCCGCGCGCGCGGTCTGCTTCGGCGACGTCGCGCTCTGGTTCGGCTGGTCGGGCGACTACGAAATCGCCGCGTCAATCCTCTCCCGGCTCGAGAAGGCGGGAATCGAGCTCTACATGACTACCGGTAACCACGACCACCGCGTGGGCATGTTCAAGTACTTCCCGCGCCAGCGCGAGCTGACGCCGGTCGCTGGGCGCACGGTGAGCGTGGTCGACCTCGGCACTGCCGACCTGCTGCTCATGGACTCGCTCAACGAGGGCAGCCCCAAGGAAGGGGCGAACAACCCGGTAGGGGGCGCGATGGACGACGCCCAGGCCGACTGGCTCAAGGCGGAGGCGAAGCGGCGGAAGCGTCCGTTCTTTGTCGGCGCCCACCATTCCCATAACGACCTCAACGGCTGCCGCGTCATCCACGAGCTCGTAAAGCAACCGCTGTTCTCCGGCTGGGTGCACGGCCACGACCATACCTGGTCGAACGACTTGATCATAGAGAGCTACGCGTCGCGGCGGATCGTTCGCAGGGCGGTGCTGCCGTCGACCGGCTGGTGGGGCGACATCGGCTACGCGACGATGCGCACCTACGCCGATCGCGCGGAGCTGAAGCTCGTCCAGCGCGACTTCTACTTCCCCCATCCGCTCAAGGAAGGCGAGCAGCGCCCGAAGCTCTGGGACGACATCATCGCCGAGAAGCGCGGCGCATACTGCGTCTTCCGCTTCGGCTGAGGCAACACCGATTTGTTCGCATTTTCGATGCTCACACAGTAGATTTTACCATTTCCACAATCGACAAGCCATGAACAACGGGCCGCGAAATCTGGTATAACACGCGCAATGAACTTTGGCATGGTCTTCAAGGTGGCGATCCTCGCCATCATGCGCAACAAGACGCGCTCGCTCCTCACCTGCATCGGCATCATCGTCGGCATCGCCGCGGTTATCTCGGTGCTGGCGATCGGCAAGGGCGCCTCGACGATGATGGTGAAGGAGATCTCGTCAATGGGGAACAACCTGATGATGGTCTTCCCCGACCGCAACCGGAAGGGCGCGGTGAGGAGCGGCATGGGCGCGGGCGAGACTATGACCGCCGGCGACGCGGAGGCGGTCAAGCGCGAGCTCGGCCACCTCGTCAGCGGCGTCTCGCCGTCGGTGAACGTCTCCTGCCAGCTCATCCGCGACAACCGCAACTGGAACTGCCGCGTGAGCGGGGTGAGTTACGATATGCCGGAGATCCGCAACTGGAACATCGCCGAGGGCAGGTTCTTCGAAGAGTCGGAGCAGCGCGCCTGCGCCCGTGTCTGCGTGATCGGCACGACGGTCAAGGCCAATCTCTTCGACGAAGGCGAGGAGGCGGTCGGCGCCACCATCCGCATGGGCGCGATGCCGTTCAAGGTGGTCGGCGTGCTCGCGGCGAAGGGCGCGAACAGCTGGGGGCAGGATCAGGACGACACGGTGATGGCCCCGTACACCACGGTCGGCCGGGTGCTCCAGCGCTCCAAGTTCCGCTCGATCAACATGATGAACATCTCGCTCTGGTCGCTGGACGACAACGACGAGGCGAGGCGGGAGGTGACGGCGCTCTTGAGGCAGCGGCACAATCTCGCCGACTACCAGGACGACGACTTCGAGACGCGCGACACCACCGAGATCATGAACACGATGGGGTCGGTGACCGGCCTCATGACCGTGCTTCTCACCGCGGTCGCGGCGATTTCGCTGCTCGTCGGCGGCATCGGCATCATGAACATCATGCTCGTCTCGGTGACCGAGCGCATCAAGGAGATCGGCCTAAGAATGGCGATCGGCGCCACCCCGGCCTGCATCCTCTGGCAGTTCATCCTCGAGGCGGTGGTGCTGTCGACGGTAGGCGGGGCGATAGGCGTCGCGCTCGGCGTGGGCGCGGCGAAGGTGATCGGAGAGGTTAACCACTGGCCGATTGTGATCGAGTTCTCGAGCGCGCTGTACTCGTTCCTGTTCTCGTCCTTCGTCGGCATGTTCTTCGGCTTCTACCCGGCCTACCGCGCCTCCAAGCTCAACCCGATCGAGTGCCTGCGCTACGAGTAGCGGTTCACATTGCGCGCGTGGCCTCAAAATGCTATACTACAGTTCTATGAATGAGAATCCCAACCACATCGCGGCGCCGTTGCTCGAGATGATTGCCTCCGACCGCATTACCTACAGTTGCGAGGTAAAGACCCTCGGCGAGGCGAAGATTCCCTCGCCGATCAGACGGCACGACTTTGTTGAGGAGGGGCGCCGTGTGCTGCTAACGGGGGACATGGAGCTCCTCGAGGCGTGGGAGAGCAGACTCGGTCACAAGCCGAGCTTCGAGCGCGCCGGCCCGCATGAGATGATATTCCACGACCCGGCGTGGACACGGGTTGGAATCGTCACCGCCGGGGGCCTTTGCCCCGGCCTCAACAACGTCATCAAGGGACTCGTCGAGATCCTCTCCGCCGACTACGGCATCCGCACCATCTACGGCATCCGCTACGGCTACGCCGGGTTGTCGCCAGAATGCGGCTATGCGCCGATACCGCTAGACGTCGACTCCGTCGACACCATCCACGAGCTCGGCGGCACCATCCTCGGATCCTCTCGCGGGCACCAGCCCACCGAGGTGGTGGTGGACACGCTCGAGCGGATGAACATCAACATCCTCTTTTGCATCGGCGGCGACGGCTCGCTTCGCTGCGCCCACGACATCGCCCTCGAGGCGCTGCGGCGGATGCTCTCGATATCCGTCGTCGGCATCCCCAAGACCATCGACAACGACCTTCACTTCGTGGGACGCTCCTTCGGCTTCGAGACAGCCGTCGCCGAGGCGACGCCGGTCATCCGCAACGCCCACATCGAGGCGCGCGGCGCCCACCACGGGATAGGCCTCGTCAAGCTGATGGGACGCGACTCCGGGTTCATCGCCGCCTATGCCTCGATGGCCAATCCCGTCGTCAACTTCTGCCTCATCCCCGAGATCGACTTTGAGATCGACGGTCCCAGCGGACTTCTCGCCGCGCTCGAACGGCGTTTTTCCTACGGCAAGGACCACGCTGTGATCGTAGTCGCGGAAGGGGCCGGACAGCGCTTCTTCAGCGGCGCCGAGGAGCGCGACGCCTCCGGCAACGTGCTCAAGAAGGACATTGGCGACTACCTCAAGCGGCGGATCACCGAGCATTTCCGCCAGAAGAACTTCGACCACACCGTCAAGTACTTCGACCCGAGCTACACCATCCGGTCGGTCCCGGCGCGCGGCACCGACGCCATCCGCTGCTACATGCTCGCCCGAAACGCGGTGCACGCGGCAATGGCCGGACGCACCGACTGCGTCGTCGGCAGCGTCGCCCCAGAGCTCTACACGCTCGTCCCCATTGCGCTCGCCACCATCAACCGCCAGAAGCTGAGCCTGGCAGGCGACCTCTGGCGCTGCGTGATGGACGCCACCGGACAGGAGCGGCTCTTCGATCCCGCCGCCAAGCCCGCGGTTCCGATTCGTTGAGAATTCCCGAATGTCGTCTGTCATTTTTGTGTGGGGGGTTGCCAAATTGCCGCAAATTTGGTAATATTCACCCGTAAAGTTTGAAAGTATGTTGTTTTATTTTCATGACATAACTCAGGGAGTAACACCATGAAGAAACTCGCGTCTGGTCTTGTGTGTCTCGCAGCGGCTTTTGCCGCGGCGACGGCGTTCGCGGATCCAGGGCTTTTTCAGAAGGCCCTGTCCGGGGCGTTCAATACAACTGACGATCCAAGCGACGGCGGCATTGTCGTGCCCGGTGCGCTCCTGGCCTCGACCCACACCTCCAGCTACACCTACGAAGGTACGACATATACGATGGGCGACAACCAGACATACGCCTACAAGGGTTTGATGTTCATGAAGGGCGGCGTCACCTATTACTTCGTGAAGAACTACGATGACAACGGCCTGGTCCGAATCACCGATCTCGACGGCAACGAAGTTACAGTGATCAACAACACCGCCTTCAGCCAAGTGCCGACCGGCAGCTTCACGCCTGAATCGGACGGCTATTACGGCATCGACCTTCGCGTCGGCAACGGTTCAGGCGGCAAGGGCCCGACTACTGCGCCGTTCAACAACGCGAGCCAGCTTGCGGCCGGCCTTGCCTGGAACACGAACGGTCTTACATCCTGCACCACCAGCAACTATCAGCAGTGGCGCAAGTTCATGAATACCGAGGGCGACGAGTTCCTCTTCACCGAGGAGCCGTCGTATAACATCAAGGTGCTGAAGATCCCCTCCCAGGTCAGTCTTTTCGGCGAACAGCCTGCGCCGGGTTTCGTGGTCACGAACTATATGGACGACACGAGCTGGACTTTTGGTCCGGGCGGAACCTCGGCCGTGGAGACCCCGCTCGATGTCGCCTATACCTATGATGGCAACCGGTGCACCGTGACCGTGACCGGCAAGGCCGGAAGCGCGCTTGAAGGCATGTCCTCGTCGAACTCCTTCGTCATCTACCGTCGCGTCAAGTCCATCACCTCCACCGGCACGCAGTACATCGACACCGGAATCGTGCCTGGTCCCACGACAGCCGTCGAGATGCATTTCAACACCACGAACAGCGCGAACGGTACCTCGTGGTTCGGCGCGGGGGCGTGGAATACGGCAAGCTCCTACCAGCTGTCTCAGAACGACACCTAAAGTTTCCGCGGCGCGGGGGAAGTGCTGGGGATGATGTACGAAAACGGCGTCGACGGATTTATCTCCATCAGCACCGACGCTGTGGACAACTGCCACTTCAACCTCGGCGGAAACACCGTTACGAAGACGGTCTCGCTCGCATACACCGGGTCGAACAAGCTCGACATCTTCGCGACCAACAACGGCAACTCAAAGTCAAAGCTCACCCTCTACTCGTTCAAGATCTGGCAGGACGGCGTGCTTGTCCGCGATTTCGTTCCCGTCCTCCGCGGCAGCGTCATCGGGCTCTGGGATCTCGTGACCGACACCTTCTTCAAGAATGTCGGCACGGGGGCGTTCATCGCAGGGCCTTACGAGACGGACATCGCCGTCGCGCGGATTCCCAACCAGTTCTACTCCGGCGCCGCGCTCGAGCCGTCGGTCGTCGTCTCCAACCACACCGGCACCGCGCTGCTGGTGAAGGACGTCGACTACACCGTTTCCTACGAGAACAATGCCGCGGTAGGAACTGGCAAGGCGATTGTTTCTGGCATTGGCGCGTACAGGGGCGTCGTCACCAACACGTTCGCAATCTACGCCGCGCCGGCGGCTCCCGCAATGCCCGCGACCGCCTATGTCCAGCACGGGCTGATGAACCACTGGGACGCCATAGACAATGTCGGGACTGGCACATTCGACCCTGCCGCCGCGACTTGGAAGGACCTCAAGGGCGGACTCGATTTTACGCTCACAGACCGCGCAGACTGGGGCGGCGGGTTCCTTCAGACGCATGGCTTTGCCGGTGCCGCCGCGGGCAAGACGGGCCAGTACCTCACGATGGAGATCAAGTACCGCAGCGACAAGGCGCGCCGCGGCATGCCGTTTGTCTCCGGCTACGCCTGGAACCGCGTTGTCTGGTATTTCGCCCTGAACCAGCTCTGGTTCCATCACCAGAACAACGCGAACCGCGCCGTCCTGACGGGAATGACCAATCCAGACGCGAACGTCCGCGACATTGCCGTCGTCTATGGTGCCGCCAGCTCCGCGAGCGACGCCCCGATGCTGTTCTACGAGAACGGCGTCAGGCGCACCACCGGCATCTCCACCACCAAGTCGCAAGCCGGCATCGACTGGATCTACACCTTTACGCGGGCCTCGATCGGCGGCGAAAGCGAATCACGCTACAACTTCGAGGGGCGGCTCTATTCGATCAGGCTCTACGACTGTCCGCTCACGAGTCAGGAAATCGCCTACAACGCCGCGGTGGACAAGGTGCGCTATGAAGGCGTTGCGCCGGAGGAGGCGTTCAACTCGTCCGACATGCGCTGGAACGCGACGAGCGGCAAGGTAGAGGTGCTGATCGACCTCCGCGCGCTGCATGGTGAGGGCACGTTCTCCATCAACGGCGGCGGCGCGAGCGAATGGGTGAGTGTCGGCGACAAGGTGTCGATCGTCTACACGCCGGTGGCTGGCGAGGAGGCGATCGAGTGGCACGGCCTGCCGGACGGCGCGCCGCGCTCCGCCGACAACTTCACCGTCAACTTCACCGCCGAGGCGCCAGTCGCGGCGAAACTGCAAATGCTCAAGAAAATCGACGTCACGCGCGCCCTCAACGCCGACCCCGGCGTTGAGGAGGGGGCTGGAAATTTCCATGACGGCTCCGCTTGGAGGACATTCATGTCGGCGAGCTGGAACCGGGTTAATGACCGTGCCCAGCTGGGTGTTCATTCAACGACGAGCGACCGGCGCGGATACCATTATCTGAGCTCGTATCAGGGCAATATCTTTTTCCAGGCAGGGCTCGCCATTCCCGCCGGCAACTACACGCTGACGTTCGAGCATGCGGCGGCAGCGACGGATCACACGATTCAAACCTGGCAGCTTGTCAACTCGAACAACGTCGCGCAGTCGCTCTGCTCCGTCACCAACGAAATGCGCATCTACGGAACGTCATGGCACACGGTGCAGACCGACTTCACCGTTGCAGAGGACGGAATATACACGCTCAAGGTTATTAACAACTCGGTCGGCTCGTTTGGCAACTGCTTTTCGCTCTTCGACAACATCTCCATCACCTCCGACACCGACCTTAATATCGAAGTCGAGAAGTGCTATCCGTATTTCGGAGAGGATCAGGTGCGGCCGCCGGTCGTCGTCCGTGACGACGAAGGCAACATCCTCACGGAAGGCGTCGACTACGAGCTCTTCTACGGCGCGAACAATTCCGCCGGCAGCGCGCTGGACTACAGCACGGTTGCACAGAAGCACGGCAACGGCTATGTTGCGGCGAGGGGGCTCGGGAGACACCACGGCGTCGCGGGCGCGAACTTCCGCCTCGGAACGCCCATCTATGTGAAGCCGGACGGCCTGCCGGAGAACGGCGGCACCTCGTGGGCGGACGCGGTCGATTTCTCGACGGCGCTTAACCTCGCCGCCGCTTCGCACGCCAACAGCGAAATCTGGATCGCCGGCTCGAACGTGCTCTCTGCCGCGGCGGTTACGCAGACATTCTACGGCAACAAGATTTTCCGCGGCGGCTTCAAGGGGACGGAATCGACGATCGAGGAACGCGAGGATGGCGCATACTCCATTATCGACGGCGACGGCCAGTTCTCCGCCGTGGTCTTCAGGGACTGCTGCAACGTGTTTTTCGAGCATCTTCACTTCCGCGGCTCGCCGGCAAGGGCGGTCTCCAAGACTGGCTGGGCCGGCGACGTCTTCATCGACGACTGCGTCTTCGAGGAGAACGGCAACGCGCTTTATGTGCAAGGCCTCGACAAGTCGCCTTATGATCAGGGCGCGCTTTATGCGAAGAACAGCGTCTTCAAGAACAACTTCTCGACGGACGAGGCGGACGGAGCGGCGTCGATCTATTCCTACCTCACGCGGCGCGTCTCGGTCGAGAACTCGCTTTTCGCCGGTAACACGCTCGCGACCTCGTCGAAGGTGAAGACGAGCGCGATCTTCGCGAACAACTCGGCGGTTGAACTCAAGGAGTGCGACTTCATCGGCAACATCGGCAGCGACGCGACTTACGGCACGGTGCGCGCGTCGGGCAGCAACGCGCCGAACACAATCGAGAACTGCCTCTTCCGCGGCAACCAGACGGACGGCGCGAACGGCGCGGCGGTGATGATCGAGCATTACACGCTCGAGGGGCGCTCCGAGATCGCCAACTGCACCTTCACGGCGAACGCCAATGCCACCGCTGGCGGCTGCGCGGGCGTGAAGGGCGTCAATGGCCAGATCGTTGTCCGCAACTCGATCTTCTTCGGGAACGAAGTCGACTTCGCTGACAGCGCCAACTCAGCGTTCGACATCGACTACACGCTCCTCGCGGACGACACTGGCGCGACCTGTTCGTTCGTCAACGGCGCGTCGAAGTTCGGAGACTCGATGGTCTACGGCGATCCGCTCTTCGCGGCGGCGAACGATTGCCACCTCCTTTCCGATGCGGGCTATTTCGACTCCGAAGGCCACATCCACTATGCCGCGGCGGGTGTCCGCTCTCTGGCGATAGACGCGGGCGATCCCGAGAGCGACTTCTCGCGCGAGAGCGCGCCCAACGGCGGCTGCGTCAACCTCGGCCGCTACGGCAACACCGAGCAGGCGTCGCGCACGCCGTCCGCCTCGCCTGCCGTCGTCGGCGCGCCAACGGTCGCCTGGGACAACCCTGACGGTTACACGATGCCGACCATTTCCTTCACAATGGGCGGCAGCGGCTCCTACATCGCGCGCGGCACGATTTACATTTCTACGGACGGCGGCGTGACTTGGGTGGACGTCTCCGGCACGCTCGGCGGTCTCATAAACGGGCAGACCAAGATCTTCCAGGTCCCCGCCTACTATGTCCCCGGCGACACAATCCAGGTGAAGGTTGCGGTGGAGGGCGCGGGCCAGATGAGCGAGTCGGCGACGGCGAGTTCCATCGTTTCGGGGACGCTTCCGCCGTGGTAGGGCAAGAAGGGTCCGGACAACGTGATTCACGTGCGTCCGGGCGCAATCGGCAGGAACGACGGCACGAGCTGGACCGACGCCTTCGCGTCGTGGCCCGACGCGCTCGCGGCGGCTTCGACGCTCAAGAACGAGATCTGGATCGCCGGCACGAACATCGTGACCGAGACAATCCCGACGAAGGAGTTCACATTCTCAGTGGTGATCCGCGGCGGTTTCACGGGCGTTGAGTGCGCGCTGTCTGAGCGCCCAGAGGGGTATAGGTCGGTGATTGACGGTAAGAACAACTTCGACACCTTCAACTTCAGCAATACCCAGAGCATCACCATCGACTCAATCGAGTTCCTTCGTGGTAAGTATCGAGGGCTGAAGAAGACACCCTCCGCCGGCGATGTGACGCTCACAAACTGCGTCTTCTACGGCTGCACGATAGGCCACGGCAACTGGGACGGCCAGGGGAACTCCAACGAAAACTACAAGTATGGCGGCGGCGGCGCGGGCCTCTACGGCAGCGGCAGTGCCAAGGCAACGGTTGTCGATTGCCGGTTCGAGGGGAACATCATCGACTCCAAAGGCGGCAGCGGCGGTTTTGGCGGCGGACTCTACGTCGGTAGCTTCGGCGGCGGCGCGGACATCTACCGCTGCTCGTTCGTCACCAACTACATGATGCGCAACTTCGACAGCTCCCGCGCCAGCATGGCGGCGCTTCACGTCTACAACACGCGCGCCACGGTCGACGGATGCTCGTTCTACGGGCATTATGCGGAAGGCATCGCGGATGTCCACGGCAACTGCTCCGGCAGCGTTTTCCGGCGTTGCAGCTTCGTTGGCAACTACGGCGGCGGCTCGGGTGTCCTGTCGGTGAAACTGGACAACGCCACCGATACGGCGCTGGTCGAGAACTGCACCTTTGCCTACAACGTTTCGCACGGGCTTAACTGCGTGAGGGGCGCGACGGCGGTTACGAACTGCATCTTCTACGGCAACCTCGCCAAGGTGAACGCGACGGCGGCGGCCGATCTGCGCGTCGCGGCCGACGCGACGGCGACCGTGGACTACTGCCTCTTCGCCGTTCCCGAGGAGGATGGCAGCACGATCTGCGTCTCCGAAACGACGGCGGGATCGCTTAAGATCGGCACCCACTGCATATACGGGGATCCGCTTCTCGTGACTCCGACGAACACGGTGATGGCGCAGGTCAAGTCGCCAGAAGGGGCCACGATGCCGCGCGCCCTGCCGACGAACTGGAGCTGGAGCTGGTCCAAGCCCGTGCCAACATTTGGCCAGGTCGTTGACTACAACTGCCACCTGCGCGGCGGCTGCGGCTACTTCGACGAGAATACCGGGGCGTTGGTTCGTGACTATGTCAAGAAGGTGGCGGGGCAGTCCCCGGCCATCGACGCCGGCGATCCGAGGAGTGACTATTCCGAAGAGCCAGACACCAACAACGGCTGGCACGGCAGGCGCGTCAACTTGGGCGGCTACGGCAATACTCCGTGGGCCACGATGACCCACTTCCCCGGATCCGTCTTCACCTTCCGCTAAAACCGGCGAGGATGAGATCGGCGAGGCGTCGCATCCCCAAGTCTCCGGGATGGTTGGCGACGCCTTAGTATTCCGGGATATCCCAGACGGAGATGTCGCTCTTCTTGACCTCTACGGGGATGGAGAACTTCTCCTCTGGTTCCGCTTTGGGCGCAGTTTTGGCTGGCGCCTTTGCGGCGGGCTTAGGCTTGGAAGGGGAGACTGACTTCTTCTTGGCGGGGGTGGCCGGGGCCTCGTCCTCGTCATCGTAGTAGCTGATCGCCGTATCTTCGTCCGGCAGATCGTCGTAATCCTCGTCATAACGCGGCAGTGCAGAGGTGTCGAGGTTACCGATTGTCAGCGTGCGGGAAGGGCGGGAAGGGGTTGTCTGGCGCTGATAGTGCTGCGGATAGTGCTTGCGGCGGTATTCCTCAAGCTCCGCCTGTCGGCGGCGCTCCTTCTCGACTGCGGCTGCCTGTTTCCGCTTTTCGGCGGCGAGAAGGGACTTAAGGCGGGCGATTTCCTGCTCCTCCGGAGTTGGTCCCTTCGGCTTCGCGTCCTCAATCGCCTTTTTCAGCGCCTCGGCGGCCTGCTTGTCCTTCTCGGCCATCAGCTTTTCTTTTTCGACCAGAGCACGCTCCGCTTCGTCTGCCTTACGCTGGGTGTTATAGATTTTCTCCTGGAGAGTCTCGATCTTCTTGGTCAGCTCTATAACCGCCGCGCTGTCGCGCGATGGCCTTGCGGCGGCCTCGGCGGCGGCGCGCTCGCGCTCGGAGTGCTCCTTGTCGGATCGCTCGCGTTCCTTCTGCATAAAATCGACAAGTCTGTCGTTGAGGTGCTGATTGTCGTTGTAGGACTTCACGAGCAGCGTCATGAAGATGGCGAGGATTGCAATCAGCAGCACGCCGAAGAACACCGCCAGCGCGGTGATGCGCTTGCGCGCCTTGGCCTGTTCGGCGTTGATGTATTCCTGGAATGCCTTGAGGATCGGAAACTCGTCCATCGTCGAATCCGAACCATAGACGCTGACGGCATTCTGCGGAATGTCGTTTTCAATGTCGTTCATGTCGTATTTGCGCATAAGATAGATTATGTAAACTATGGTTAGTTGATGGGAAATACGTACCAGCTGTCGATACGAAGGTTTTTAAGCTTGTTCATGGCCTCATACAGTCGCTTAAGCTTCTGAGAACGAGAAGCGTAGATGAAGCAGGTATGAACAGCTGAGAAATGTTCAGCCTTGGCAAAGTCGATCTCGCGAGGTGTAAGCCGCGGGTCAAGTTCATCGCCTGACCAGTCCTGTTCGATGTAGACGAGCCGGTCGACGTCGTTGGTGACCGTCAGCTCAAAAGGCTGCACGAGACGTTCGGTGCGGTCGGACCATTTTTCGAGCGGCAGAAAGGCGCGGTAGAAGAGCTTGTGGGGATCACATCCGTTGATCTTCACCTTGTTGGAATCGACTATTGCGAGCGCCTGGGCGGCGGCAATGGACTCGCCGACCGTGAGCTCGGGGGAAAGGTCAACTTTTACGTCGAGGGTCCTGCCGTCAGCCGATTCTTCCTTGAGCCGCTTAAGATCGGAGGCAATGGTTCCTGGTGCGAGGGAGATGGAAACCGGCTTGGGGCGGGCGGAGCCGTCCCAGGAAAGGGTGAACTTGACCTTGTCGCCCTTCTTCAGCGTCTTGGCGGCGACATGGGCGTTGTAGACGTCGCCCTGGGGATAGATGCCGTCAAAGACGAGCGGAGACTGTCCAAGCGAATAGAACGCAAATGCCGCGCACGGCTGCTTGGTGGAGGCAACTGGACTCCCCTTCACGTCGCGCAAGCCACCGGTGTAGATGATGTCGCCAAGCGAAAGCCCGGGCGGCATGGTGGTGGCAATGAAATTAGAAATCGCGGGTTCAATTTTCACCGGACACCCTACGGGCCAGAGGATGCAGTTGTTGACCGACTCTGCCTTGCCGCGCGGGATGCCGGCGGACTCGATCTTGCGGCAAAATTCCTCGATAGAATCGTCGACGAGGAACATCGTCTCGTAGGCGTTGTCGGAGTCCTGTGCGGCAAGGAAAAACTCCACCGGCGCCCCCTTCTCCAAGCCGGTTGCCGTGGCGGAGAAGGTGCAGGTGCAGGCAGCGGCGATCAGCGCGGCGATCATCTGAACTTCTCCATAGCCCGCTTGAATCCTACAGCGCTACGAGCGATGATCTTCTCGTCGACGCAGCAGCTGAGGCGGACATAGCCGGGGAAGCCGAAGCCCTTGCCGGTGACGACGAGGATCTTCTCCTCCAGCAGCGCGTGGACGAACTTGAGGTCGTCATCCACCGGCGACTTAGCGAAGAAGTAGAAAGCCCCCTTCGGGAGCTCGAACTCGATTCCGGCGCCCTTCAGCACCTCCGCCATCTTCAGCCGGCGGCGGTTGTAGACCTCGAGGTCGACCGTCTCGTCGAGCAGCGCGGCGGCGAGACGCTGGCCGATCACCGGCGCATTGACGTAGCCGAGTGTGCGGGTGGTGAGCGCAAGCGCAGAGACGAGGTCGTCGCCGCCGGGCATGGACGGATTGACGGCAATGTAGCCGATGCGCTCGCCGGCGAGCGAGAGGGTCTTGGAGAAGCTGCCCAGCACGCAGCACCAGCGGGAAAGCGGCAGGGCGGGTGGCACCACGGCGCCGTCGAAGGCGAAGGCGCGGTATGGCTCGTCGAAGAGGAGGAACATCGCCCTTCCGCCTTCGCGTCCACGGCGTTCGTTCTCGGCGTCGACGACTGCGGCGATGGCGCGGATGTCGTCCTCGGAGTAGATGCACCCGGTCGGGTTGTTGGGCGAGTTGACAATGATCGCGCGCGTCCTGGGGCCGACGGCGGAGCGGATGGCTGCGATGTCCGGCGCGAAGGACGGCGGCAGCGACGGAACCGGCTTCAGCTTGCCGCCGAAATGTCCGCAGTAGGCGCCGTACTCGACGAAGTAGGGCGCGGGCACGACGATTTCGTCGCCGGGCTCGACGACAGCGCGGAAGAAGCTCACCATTGCGCCTGCAGCACCGACCGACATCACGACGTTCGACGCCTTCACCTCGGCCTGCTGCTGGCGCGAGAGATACTTTGCCATCGCCTCGCGCACTGCGGGGATGCCGGCGTTAGGACAGTAGCCGAGCCCGAGCGGCTTTGCCGCGGCGTCGGCGATCCCGGCCAGTGCGCCGCGGGCGGCCGCGGGCGGCGGCACGTCGGGGTTGCCGAGCGAGAAGTCGCACACCGCGTCCTCGCCGAACTGGCGCTTGAGCTCAATCCCCTTCTCGAACATCCTGCGGATCCAGGAGCTCGACGCCATCGAATCGCGGATTTCGTCCGTCGTCGTCTGCATGGCCTACTCCTCGCTCGACACCTCGAAGGTGAAGTCAGGGAACATGTCCTTGACTGCCTTCTCGTAGTCCGGGTACTGCTTGATGACTTCCTGGGCGATCTGCTGCGCGCGGGTGGTGGCGTTGTTCACCTCGGCGCAGACGAGCTTCATCGTGAGCGCCGCGCCGAGCATGGCGTCGGACCATTCGCGCAGGTTGAGTCCGGAGTTTCGGCGCCCCTTGACGATGAACTCGTTGATGAGTTCGTTGAAGTTGCCCGGGAACTCCTTGTAGAACTTCTGCCATTGGATGCGCTGCTTCGACTTGCCGTCGGCCTTGACGATGAGGATGTCCTTGGGAGTGGCCTCTACGACCTTGGCACCATTCAGCCTCCCCTTGAACTTGTGGCCGACCATGTGCTTGAGGAAGATGTCCTGGACGGACTTCATCATGTCCACCTTCCTGACCTCGAACTTGGCGGCGATCTCGCCTTCGGGGGTCTTGAAGTTGGAGTACACTTCCTTCAGCATGCGGTAGGCGCTGTCCCAGTCGAGCTGGCGCAGGCAGCCCTGCGCGGTGATGGCCTCGAACCGCTCGCGGATAGCGCGGCACTCGCCGTCGGCAAGCGCCTTGCGCTCGGCGGCCACTTTGGCGAGGCGGTTGCTTTCGGCGATCTCGGCCTCGATCTTGGCGAGGCGGCGCTCCTCGTTCAGCTTGATCGAGCGGAGCCGCTTGGTGACCTTGTCAATGGTCTTCTTGCCCTTGGACTTGATGAAGGCAATGCCCTTGCGGACCTCCTCCACCTCCTTGGAGCCGACGAGGTCGTTGTGGAGGTCGGTTACCTTGCGCGAAAGCTCGGCTAAGGCGTCAAGCGACGGCTGATCGTCGGTGCCCTGGATCTTCCCGGCCTCGTCGCAGGCCTCGAGGACGTTCCTGGTCATCGAACCGATGCGGATTGCACCGGCCTGGCAGTCGTAGGTGCGGTTCCAGATCTCGTGGATATCAGGGAGCGACTCCTCGAAAAGCCTGTCCTTCTCCTTCTCGACGATGGTCTTCTCCGGCGGTGGTGGCGGCGGTTCGGCCTCAGCAGACTCTGATTCCGCAGAAGCCTCCTCTTCCTTCGCGGCCGGGGCGCCGCCAGACTCGGCCTGCTTTAGCGCTGCAAGGAAGTCCTGGTAGTCTGGGTCGGCCGGGTCATCGGTCTGAGGCATCTTGATCCCGTACTTCTTTGCCCTCGCCGCGAGCGAGTTGGTCGGCTCTGCGGCGGCTGCAGCGGCTGCAGCGGCTGCGGCGTCAACGTTGTTGGTGGCGGTGCCTGCGGCGGCGACGGCATTGGTGGCCGCGACCTTCGGCACAATGTTGGTGGAGGCAATGGCGTTCAGCAGCTTCTTAGTCGGCGGCGGACGGAACTGGTCCGCGTAGGTGGGTAGGTTCTTCGCAAGCTCGGCGGTGAACTTCTCGCACTCGACGGTCGCCTTGGCGGTGAAGCTCTGGAAATCGTCGTTGAAATTCTCGGTCTTCTCCCGCGTGTTCTTGATCGCCGCCCGCGCCCTTGCGATGCCGTCGGCGCGCTGGGCACGCGCGGCCTCCACCTTCACCACCTCGTTGTGGTGGACGAACCAGACGAGTCCGCCGCCGATGCCGCCGAGGAGCAGAAGGCCGATCACGACAAAGAGGGTCACCTTGACCCCGAGGTTGCCGCCCTCCTCTTCTTCCTCCTCCTCGACTTGCGGACGGTGCAGGCGGCGGCGCATCTTCGCCCGCGGGCTGAGGCTCTTCTCCTCCTCCTCATTGCCTTCTGCCTCGTCCTTGTCGTTCTCGACGTTGCCAGAGCCCGCGGACGAGGTGGAGACCGGGCGCTTGCGGAGCATCATCCTGCGCGTTCCAACCACCGACCGCTTCGCGCCTGGGCGCGACTTCGCACCGCCGGGGACGGGGGTCATCTTCTGGGTAAGGCCTGACGCTAGCACCTCCTTGAACGCCTCGAGAAGTGCCTCGAAGCTGGGGTAGCGGTTGTTCTTGTCCAGCGAGAGCATCTTCATCACCATCGCGTCGATTGCGGGAGATATCTCGGGACGGATCTCGCTGGGCTTCTTCGGCGTGCCCTCGAAGCGCTTCTTGACGACCGCCATCAGGTCTGAGCCCTCGAACGGGGCGACGCCGGTAAGCGCGTGGTAGAGCGTGCCGCCGAGCGAGTACATGTCGGCGCGGAAGTCGACCTGCTCCTTGCGCACCTTCTCCGGCGCGATGTAGTAGGGAGTGCCCCATATCTCGTCGGTGTCCTTCTGCATCCCGGCGAGACCGAAGTCCACGAGCTTGGCGTTGCCGTTCGCGTCCAGGAGGATGTTCTCTGGCTTGACGTCGCCGTGCACGAAGCCCTGGTCGCTCGCGCACTGGAGAGCCTGCGCGACCTGCTGGCAGATCTTGAGGATGCGCTGGACGTCGGTCTTGCCCGGCGCGGCGTTCATGATCGAGTAGAGCGAGCCACCGCTCGCAAGCTCCATCGCGATGTACGGCATGCCGTCGCTGATGCCATAGGAGTAGATCTGGGCGATGTTGGGATGGATGAGCTTCGCGGCGGACTGCGCCTCCTTCTTGAACTTCTCGACGAACTCCGCGTCCGCGCCGAGTTCCTTGAGCATAACCTTCACCGCGACCGGACGGTCGAGCATCTTGTCGCGGCCCATGTACACGCCGCCCATTCCGCCCGCGCCGAGCTCGCGCTCGAGGAGAAAGTTGCCGTTGTCGCCGAAGACGCCAGGGGTGCTGATCAGTTGCTCGGTCATGTCTCTCTTACCTCCGCATGTCCGCTACCGGATGATCCTCCAGCCGGTGAGCGGCCAGAATACGAACGCCCCTTCGCCGCGCAGATTCGCGCGTGGCACCGTGCCCCAGTAGCGGCTGTCGAAGGAGTTGTTGAAGTTGTCGCCGCAGGCGAAGTACTCGTCGGGCCCCATCGTCACCGCGTCGGGCCGTCCCTCCACTGGATGCTCAAGGACGTAGGTCTCGCCCGGCCGCGCCTTCATGCGCTTGATGTAGTGGGTGCCCTGCGGAAGCTGCTTGATGCCAGTAGTGGAGAAGATCATCACGTCTCCGTCCTTCGGCTGGAAGAAGTTCCACTTCCAGCGGTTGACGAAGATGAAGTCACCGGTGGTGATCGACCCCTTCCAGAGCGTTTCGCCTTTGGTCACGAACTTGCCGTTCAGCTCGCGGCAGGCGTCGGTCGGCAGCGACCAGCTCTGGTCGCAAGTGCCGACCTTGACGGTGGCGAAGCCGTCGCCTCGCGGCTGGCAGCGGACGGTACCGGTGGCCGGGGACTTCCAGTCCACCACCCGCTCGCCGGTCACGGCCCACTTGAGCACCGAGAGGGGAAACATGTCCCATGCCCCCTTCTCCGCACCGGCCTGGGTGTGGTGGCCCCAGAGCGTCTCCTGCATCGAGCCGGTCGGAATCTTGAACGGCTCGTAGAAGTAGGCGCGGAATGCCATCGCCACGGAGATAGCGACGACGAATGTGTCGAGCCATTCCTTCCCGTAGTCTTGAAACGTCTTCTTCACCTTACACTTGCCAATCTCAAACTCTTCAACCTTTCAACTCTTCAACCTTTCAGCCTTTCAAACCCACTCACGCACGGTAGTTCGGGGCTTCCTTGGTGATGGTGATGTCGTGCGGACGCGCCTCGCGCTGCCCAGCGGCGGTGACGCGGTAGAACATGCCCTTCTCCTTCAGCTCGGCGATCGTCCTCGCTCCGCAGTAGCCGAGCGATGCCCTGAGGCCGCCGCAGAACTGGGTCATGATCGACTTCACCTTGCCGGAGTATGGCACCATTCCCTCGATGCCCTGCGGCACCAGGTCCTCCTCCGCCTCCGAGTCCTGGAAGTAGCGCGCCCGCGAGCCCTTGCCGTTCTTGAGTGCGGCCATCGAGCCCATGCCGCGGTAGACGACGTACTGGCGGCCGTTCGCGTAGATCTTCTCGCCCGGGCTTTCCTCGGTCCCAGCGAGCACCGAGCCGAGCATCACCGTGTCGGCGCCGGCGGCGATCGCCTTGGGGACGTCGCCGGAGAGCTTGATGCCGCCGTCGGCGATGACGGCGACGCCGGTCCCGCGCAGTGCCTTAGCCGCGTTGTAGACCGCCGTGAGCTGGGGGATGCCGACGCCGCAGACGACGCGGGTAGTGCAGATCGAGCCGGGGCCGATGCCCACCTTGACCGCATGGGCGCCGCACTTCGCGAGCGCCGCGGCGGCCTCGCTGGTCGCGATGTTGCCGGCGATGACATCGATCTGCGGATAGGTCTTTGCGATGTACTTCGTCATCTCCATGATGCCCTTGGAGTGGCCGTGGGCGGAGTCGACGACGACGCAGTCGACGCCGGCGGCGGCAAGCTTCTCCATCCGCCTCAGGTCGCCGCGGCCGCCGGAGACGGACGCCGCGACGCGCAGGCGGAAGCGCTCGTCGCAGTTGTAGCCGGCGTTGGAGTTCTCGATGATGCGCGCGACGTCGGTGAAGCTGTATAGGCCGATGACGCGGCCGTTGCGGTCGACGAGCGGCAGCTTGCCGATCTTCGCCTTGCGCATGAGCTCATACGCCTTCTTCAGCGTGGTGGAACGGGTGCCGGTGATCGGGCAGGGCTGCATCACGTCCTTGAGCGTCATCGCGTTCATCGGCGCGAAGCGCATGTCGGACGAGGTGATCATGCCGACGAGCTTGTCGTCCGAGTCCAGCACCGGGAAGCCGTTGAACTTCAGCCCCATGCGGCGCTTCTCCGCGCGCAGGAAGGAGATGTCGTCGTCGGCGTGGAAGCAGATCGGCTTGGCGATGAGCCCGTTGAGGTGGTTCTTCACCTTAGCCACCTGCGCCGCCTGGTCGTCCTCCTCCAGGTTCTTGTGGATGCAGCCGATGCCGCCGGACAGCGCCATCGCGATCGCCATCGGCGCCTCGGTGACGGTGTCCATCGCGGCGGAGATGAATGGCGTCTTCATCTTCGTGCGCGAGGTCAACTTGGTCTCGAGCGAGGTCTCGTCAGGCAGGAAATCCGCATACTGCGTGACGAGCGTAACATCGTCGTACGTCAGCCCCTCGTGGGGAAACGTCTTCATGAAAGCGTCCATATGTCTGTTCATACCACTCCTCCGGGCGCTCCGCGCCCTTTTTAGAAGTGGATTATACACTATTTGCCGCCGCAAATCAACCGGCAAGGTTCGTGATTTACGGCTAGAGGTTACCTTGGACTGTGCGTCAAGGCTACGGCCAGGTTATGACCTTGACCGACGGAACCGCAGCGGCGGACGGCTTGCGGACGAATACCATCGAGTTGCCGGGCGGCAGCTCGGTGTGGACGACGTCCACTCCGTCGGCGTTGACGCTGAGGATGCCGTCGGCAGGACGCTGCATACGCAGGAGGTAGACGCTCTTCGGCAGGGACGTCCAGCAGCGGATGTCGGCACCGCGGCGGAGAGCGCTGTAGGCGGCGACGGAATACTGCGAGGCCATTAGCGCGATACGAGTGGTGCTGTCGCTGGTATGCTCGGCGGTGACACCGAGGGCGACCTGGAGGCCGACGTCGATGACCGTGCGTGTGATCTCACGCGCAATCGCCCCGCGCATGTAGACGTCGTACTCGATCTTGGCAAGCGCGTCGACATCGGCGATCACCTCCATCGGCACGCCGCCTATCGACCATGACGCCGCCGCGTACGGACGCTCAAGGAGCCTCGGAAGGCAGAGGCCGGCGTATTTCACGTATCTGCCGGCGTAGGGAATAAGCAGTAGCGGCAGGTCGATGCGCCACTGCTCTCGCTCTGGGCAGAGTCCGTCTTCGACATAGACCCACACCCAGTCCTGTGGCTTCACCCCGGCGTCGCATGCGTCGAGGTCGCCGCGGGCAAAGCCGTTGGCGGGACGAAGCGCGGCGGCGTCCTTGAGGAATCCTCGGCCGTCGTCGCCGCTCAGCCAGCGGAAGACTCCGCATACGTGGGCGACATACGGATTCTGGTAGTCTGCAGGCTTCAACTGGTCGAGCACGCCGGAGGTGAAGATGTCGAATCCGAATGCCTCCTTGACGGTTGTGCGGAAGGAGCCGTCCTTCATCGCATTCTGCACCGCCACAGGGCCCTGTCCGACGTCCACGTTTTGCCCTTCCCCCTTGTCACGGGCGTACTGGGCGGACTCCTGATCGAGCCGCTTCTCGGCGGCGGCGAGGTCCTTGCGACGCTCCCAGAGCCAGTTCTCCTGGTGCTGCGCCGCGCGGTTGAGTTCCGTGCGGGCGGCGGCGAAGTCGTTCCTGGAGCCGTAGCCGACCGCCTTGTAAAGACAGGTGAAGATGCGGTCTTGCCCGCCGCCGTCGTAGGGAAAGAACTTGTCGTTGAGCATCATTGCGTAGGCGGCGTCGGCGGTCTGCGAGAAGACCGAGGTGTGGTCGTTCTCGATCATCCGGTCCTCGGCGAGATCGTACGCCGCGATCGCGGCGTCGGTGTCGCCCGCGAGGTCGTAGGCCGAGGCGGACATGAGCCGCCACATGAGCGCGTCGCCGCCTCCCTCCGCGGCAAGTTCGGCCGGCTCTCTGGCGGCTTCGGCGTAGCGTCCGGCGGAGATGTTCGCGCGGTAGTCGACGATGACGTCGTCCACCGTGCGACAGCCGACAAGCGAAAGCGACGCCGCGGCAATCGCAGCGAAGACAGACACGCGAACCGAGCAGGCGGCGGATCTCATCTCAGAACCCCAGCTTGACGCCCTGCGGCTTCGGCGCGGGAGCCGGCTGCTGCGCGGCCGCGGCGGCAGCAGCCTCGGCGGCTGCCTTCAGCTCGGCCTGGCGACGGGCAAAACCTGTGGGGTCGAGCCGCGACTGGATAATTGCCGCGACATTCGCGGCAGACCACTCCGACGACCCGGACATGAACACCTCCGGGGTGCCATAAAAATTTTGCGAATCGACGCGGACGATGTCGGAGATCACGATCTCGGTGGTCGGCGCATGCACGCAACGGAACCGCACCTCGGCGAACTGCGCCGACGGCGGCGGCAGTGGAAGTCCCGTAACATAGTCCTTGCCGGGCGAGGCGACGTCGGAAAACATCACCTCGGCGACGACGAGATAGTCGGTCGCCAGCTTCTTCGAGAGCCGGCAGACATCGTTGGGGTTTGCGTTGGGGTCGTTCACGATGCGGTCAAGCTCACGGTCGATTTCTGGGCCGAACGAGCGGTCGAGCGTTCTAAAACTCCCAGTGTTCGTGAGCTGGATGCTCAGGTGGTCTATCAGCGTGTCAAGCCAGCTGCGGGCCTCAAGGGAGTTGCCCCAGACCGTGACGGTCTTCGACTTGGTGATGAACGGCGCGACGGCGATGCGCGGCTTCTTGGCCGGGGGAAATGGCCTCGCCGACACTTCCTGCACAGACGCCGCGGGGACTGGCGGCGCCGCGCCTTCGTCACTCTCGTAGAAGCGCAGCACGTCCTTCAGCTTCGCCTTGCCGGAAATGAGTTTCGCAGCAGAAGTATTCTTGCCGACGTCGGTCACCTCGCACACGCCGACGGTCTTCTCCTTGTAGACCTCCTCGCCAGTGTCGTCGTCGACGATCGCCTTGCGGCGGCGCACCTCGTACTGCTCGCCGGGCTCAAGGAAGTCGGCTCCGTAGCTGAGGGTCAGCTCGCCGTCGTCCTCGTCAACGTCCATGACATACATTGGGTAGTCGCGCATGAGGATCGCGAGGGCCGTTCGCTTGACGACGTGGACGAGCATGTCCTTCGGCGTCTGGCAGTAGGCGGCGACGCGCAGCGTCTCCGCCTCGTATGCCTGCTGCGTCCTGAGGTCGTTCGCGCGGATCGACACCGTTGCGATGTACTCCGACTTGGCCGTTCCGGCGATCGAGCGCGACTTGCCGCTCTTGAGGAGCTGAACGATTTCGCCGCTCATGGCGTAGCCGGCCGGGATGAGGTCGGCCTTGCCGCCGAAGCCCTCCTCCCTCGCGGCCGTGTCGTACATGTCGCGGTCGAGGCACTTGTACTTCTTGGCCTGCACTAGCCTGGTGAGAAGCAGCTTGTCTATGCCCTCGAAGGCCACGCGGTCGACGCCGGACTGATACGTCATCTTGTCTAGGACAAGCCACTTCGGCGTCTTAGGAGCCGCCGAGAGGGAAACGGCGAACGCCGCGGCGACCGCGGAGACGAGAAGGCGCTTCATCAGTCGTCCTCCCCGTCTGCGGCAGGCTTCTTGAAGACGATCTTGATCGTCTTGTCGCCGTCGGCTTCGTCCATTTCTATGACCTTGCGCACAGGCTTGCAGCCGTCAAGTGTCGCGACAAGCGCGTGTTCGATCTTCAGGACGCGCACAGAGTCGTCGCTGTCGACCGTCTTGCCGTCTATCTTGACGGTCGCGTCGTCGGCGTCAATTCCCTTCGGGGTCTTGATCTTGAACGACAGCTTGCACGTGAAGAAGCCCAGCACCTTGTCGGCAATCTGCTCGCACGCGCTCTCGATCAGCTTGCGCGACGGGTCGGACAGCTCACTCTTGACGATGTTGTTCACCTTCGTGCTCCATTCGCTCGTGCCCTTGAACGCGAAAAGCACATTCCCCTGAAGGTCGCGCACCTTGCCGACGTACGGCTGGGTGTACGTGGTCGTCTTGACCTTCGTTCCCTTTCCATTGACGGTTATCGTGCGAGACTCCTCCTCGCGGTCGCCCATCGCGGCGGTGAGTATGCAGGTCGCACCGGCAAGAGCCGACGAGTTGTCTCCGTTCAGCCCCTGCTCAACCATGTTCATGTCGGCATTGGAGCGGTCGATGACCTGTATGAGCGAGCCTTTCTCGGAAAGCGCAGCCTGGAGATAGTCCTTGGCCAGCGGAACGTAGCGCTGCGACGCGTCGGTCAGGACCTTCATGCGCAGTTCGTTGAGAAGCCGCTTGTTGCGGAGGTTCTCCTGCTGCACCATGTCCGTCTCGCGGATGTACTCCATCTTGCGCGAATGCCAGTTGAACCGCACGACTTCGCGGTCGAGGGCCGGGTCCTTGATCTTGTCGGCCTGGCTCAGCGTCGGCGGAGTCGCGCTGTTGTTCTGCTCCGGCATCTGCTCGCCAAGCCACTTGTCCACCTGGACCATGGACTCGATCGTGCCAAAACCCGCGACCATGAGCCGGAGCTTCTTGGGGCCAGCTTTTGCGACGGCCTCCTGCGCCTCGGTCAGACCTTCGGCGCCGAACGAACAGACAGCTGCCGCGCATGCAAGCGCGAGCGTCGTCATTTTCCGCATAGCCTTCATTGCTGGTCTCCTTTCCTGCGGAATTTGCCGCTATTTCAGTTCATCACGTTCTTCTTGTCGACCGCCTTCTGGAGCGGCACGCGCTTCTGCCAGAAGTCAAGACCGGTGGCGACGTCAGTGAGCCTGAGCATCAGCGAGTTCTCCTTGTAGAAGTTGCCGTTGTCGCGGCGGACGTTCTGCTCGCTCAGCTTGCCGGTGAGGATGAATTCCGGCTGCACCGTCGCCCGGCCGGTCTGCGCGGCGAAGTTCTCGTTGTAGACTACGAATTTGCCGCCCTCGCCGTCCCAGCCCATCAGTGCCTCCTCGAACATGGTCTTGAGCGAATCGGCGAGATAGCTCGCCTGCGCGCCGCGGGCGGTGGTGTCGACGGTGAACGGCTTTACGTTGACGACGCGGCGCGCATCGTCCTTGGCATACCTGGCCGATGCCTTGTTGATGCCCTGCACGGCCTCGCTGACCACGATGTTGAGGTCGGCCTCAGCGAAGCCGGAGGTCACCTCGGTATCCTCGCCGCGGGCGATGCGGCGGGTCTGCTCAGTTGCGCAGCCGGCAGCGGCGAGCGCGGCGGCGACAGCAAATCCATATACGAGCTTGTTCATTTTCCCTTGTCCTTTCTTAGAATCCTATGTTGATGATCGGGAAGCACCTGAGCCCCGAGTTGTTGAAGTTGAGTGCGCCGATCTGCACGCCGTGCAGGTCCTCCGCGAAATTGACGAACGCTATCTGCAGGCCGTAGGCCGGTCCGTGGACCACATTGACCGCACCGACCTGGATGCCGCCCATGGTTCCGCCGACGAGGTTGCCGCAGAAGTTCGCCGCGATGCCGCCGAAATCGCGCGAGCAGTTCGAGAAGAGTCCCGCATCGAGGCCGTAGGTGTCAACATACGCGCCCCAGCCGAGGTTGAGCCTCAGTCCGTAGACGCTGCTTTCTTCGTTGGGAATCGACCACGGCAGCACCGTCACCCCGAGCACGATGTCGTAGGACTGCCAGCCGTAGGAGTTGTTGCCGCCGCGCTCGACGAAAGTGACGTCGCGCTGGTTAGCGCCGGTGGCGAGGTCGTTGGCAACACCCTTGCCGGCCTCGAAGCCGGCGGCAATGCCGACGGAAGCAGTCATGGCCGAGAGCGCCAGAATCATGTTGCGGAAGTTCATTCTCGGATCCTTTCGGTTACTTCGCCTTGCGGACGTAGAACATCATGTCGACGGCCGCCTTGGTCGGCGCCGTCCCTTTCAGGGCGCAGACTTCGTAGGGCTGGATCATGCGCGCCGCCCAGGAAGAGACGGTCGAGTCAATCTCCATGCCGTCGGCGTCGAGCCAGACTACCTTCCACTCCACCGCGCGCTGGGACGAGGTGTTGTTCACCACGTTCGCCTGGAAGGTGTAGCAGTCGGAAGAGCCCTTCACGCAACGGACGTCGGTCACGTAGATGCTGGTGCCTAGATCCGGCGCGATTGTCACGCGACGATCAGGCGGCGGAACGTTGGTAGCCTTGCATCCGGCGAACAGCAGCGCCCCGAGAACAGCGCCGCACATTATCACTGACTTCATTCAGCCTCCTTTGATGGATTTTCGCCAGGCACATTGCACTGGCCTTGTGGAAAGGTATTATAGCATATCCCGGCTACCCGTGCAACCGTCAGCCAGGCAGATATGCGAGCATGTCGACTGGGAGCGGCGACTCGAAGTCCATGCGGCGTCCGTCGGCGGGATGGGACAGCGAAAGCCGCCAGGCGTGGAGCATCTGCCGCGCCGGGACGGGGCCGAGCCGCTTGTCGAGCGCGCGGCGACCGTAGACGGAGTCGCCGATCACGGGGCATCCGAGCGAGGCCATGTGCACCCGGATCTGGTGGGTGCGGCCCGTCTCGATGCGGCACTCAACGAGCGAGATGTTCGTCTCCGGCATGAACTTCGCCACCCGCCAGTTGGTGACCGCGAGCTTCCCGCCCTTCTCGACCACCGCCATCCGCTTGCGATCGACGGGATGGCGCCCGATCATGCTCTCAATGCGCCCGGAGTCGAGGCGCGGACGGCCGTGGCAGACGGCGAGATACGTCTTCTCCACCTTGTCGTGGCTCGCAAAGGCACGGGCGAGCGCATCCATGGCGCGCTGGGTCTTCGCAACCACGATCAGCCCCGACGTGTCCTGGTCAAGGCGGTGGACGATTCCAGGACGCGCCACACCGCCGATGCCGGAGAGCGACGGGCAGTGGTGAAGGAGCGCATTGACTAGCGTTCCCGTGAAGTGCCCCGGCGCCGGATGCACCACCATCCCCGGCGGCTTGTCGACGACGACGAGGTCGTCGTCCTCGTAGACGATCGCGAGCGGTATGTCCTCCGGCTCCGGCACCGCTGGCACCGGCGGCGGAATCTCGACCACGATTTCGTCAGAGTCGGCGACCTTCATCCCGGCTTTCGACGCGACCGCGCCGTTGACGGTGACGAAGCCGGCCTTGACCAGCCCCTCCACCCGCGAACGCGAGAAGTCGGGATGCCGTTCCAGAACGACGAGGTCGAGCCGGCGCATCGGCCAGTCCCTCAGGCCCGGCTGGCCAGCTTAGCCGCGATGCCGACATAGTTAGCCGGCGTCATCTTGATGAGCCGGTCCCTGTCCGCCTTCGGCAGCGGCAGCGCCGAGATGAAGTCGCGCATGATCTCGGCGGTCACGCGGCGGCCGCGCGTCAGCTCCTTCAGCCGCTCGTAGGGGCGATCCATGCCAACCTTGCGCATCACGGTCTGGATCGGCTCGGCGAGGACCTCCCAGTTCGCGTCGAGGTCGGCGGCGAGCCGCTCCTCGTTGAGCTCGAGCTTGCCCAGGCCCTTCAGCGTCGAGCGTATCGCAATCAGCGTGTAGCCGAAGCCGACGCCCATGTTTCGGAGCGTCGTCGAGTCGGTGAGGTCGCGCTGCAGGCGCGAGACCGCGAGCTTGCGCGCCATGTAGCCCATGACCGCGTTGGCGAGGCCGAGATTACCCTCGGAGTTCTCGAAGTCGATCGGATTCACCTTGTGCGGCATCGTCGACGAGCCGATCTCGCCCTTGACGGTGCGCTGCCTGAAATATCCCATCGAGACGTACATCCAGACGTCGCGGTCGAAATCCAGGAGCACCGAGTTCCAGCGCGAGATCGCGTCGAAGAGCTCGGCGATTCCGTCGTGGCTCTCGATCTGTGTGGTGAGCTGGTTCTGGCGAAGGCCCAGCCCCTCGATCACGCGGCGCGAGAGGCGCTCCCAGTCCACCTTTGGATACGCGGCAAAGTGGGCGTTGAAGTTGCCGACGGCGCCGTTCATCTTCGCCGGCATCACCAGCCGGTCGATCTCCGCCGCCTGGCGCCGGAGGCGGCGCGAGAAGACGGCGAGCTCCTTGCCGACCGTGGTCGGGGACGCGGGCTGGCCGTGGGTGTGGGCGAGCATCGGCACCTTCGCCCACAGCTTCGCGCGGGACGCGATCTCGCCCGTCAGCTCGTCCATTGCCGAGCGGAGCGCCTTCTGCCCGTCGCGAAGCATCAGTGCGTGCGACATGTTGTTGATGTCCTCGGAGGTGCAGCCGAAGTGGACGAACTCGAGAGTCTTCGCGCCGGACTTGCCGAAGGATGAGGCGAGTTTCTCCTTGATAAAGTACTCGACCGCCTTCACGTCGTGGTTGGTAGTCCGCTCGATGTCCTTGACGCCCTGCGCGTCGGCGGGAGAGAACTCCGCCGCCAGTCGGTCCACCGCCTTAAGCTGTGCGGACGAAAGGCGGCATTCAGGAATGCCTTTCTCGGCGGCGAGCGCTTTGAGCCAGGCACACTCGACGAGTACGCGCCGGCGGATGAGCCCGTATTCGGAGAAGATTTCACGAAGTTCGGCGCACTTGTCGCCGTAGCGCCCGTCAATCGGGCTGATTGCCATCAGTTTCTCGGTATTCATGGTTAGATCTTGTTGTCGGCGTCGACAGATCATCTTCCCGCCGGCGTGAGAGCGATAAGGCAGTGGGTGGCGACGAACGCCCAGTCGGACGGCATCCGCTTCTTCTCGTGCCCCGCTCCCCAGGAGTCGGTGTAGATGACTTCCTTCTTCTTGTCATTGTAGCCGATGATGAGCCGCATGTGGCCGCCTTGGTCCTGCTGCAGATTCGGCTCGGGGTAGACCCCGAGCTCCAGTCCCCAGAAGATCGGAATGCCCTTGTTGACGTTTTCGCGGATCTGGTTGAGAAAGCGCTGGTACTGTCCGCGCTGGGTGCCGTTGACCTTCATCTCCTTGCGCACCTCCGGATCCATCGCCGCCATGGCGGCGTTCCCATTGTACACGATGGTGTTGCCCTGCCGCAGGGTGTACACCCTTTCCTCAATCGGCTTCTTCTTCATCCGCCGCGCCATCCGGTTGTACGCCTTGACTTCGTCCTCGACGGACTCGATGCGCTTGTTGACGCTCTGGTCGAAGTCGCCGTAGATGACCTTGGTCGAGAGGTGGAAGGTCTTGCCTATCTCCCGGATCGCGTCGCGCATCTTGAGGACGCTGGTGCCGCCGTCGGCGGTGGTGCCGGCCGCCTGGGCGACGGTGTGCTCGTCGACGTCGACGCCGTAGTACTTCAGCACGCGCTCGGCGGTGGCGGCGGCGCAGTAGCCCTTCTGTCCCTGGTCGACCATCGGCACGCCGGAGATGCAGATGTCGCCCTCGGGCGACTTGACCACGTTTGCGGCAATCTTCTTGACGCTCTTCACCGCCTTGCCGCCATGGTGGGCGGAGGCGTAGGCGCTGTACTTCGGCCCCTTCACGGTGATGCGGATGAAGCCCGCCGAGAAAGTCTCGGTCATGCTCCCTTCCTCTTTGTAGCTCCAGACCAGGGTCGACTGCGCCCCTTTCGGGCTCTTGGGCCATGTCTGCGTCTTCACGAAGCCCGCGCCGCCCTTGAGCTTCTCGGTGGCGACCGACGGCGCGCGCCCGTTCTCGGGGATAATCGCCTTTTGCGCGCGGTCGACAATTTTAAAGTATTCGTTGCGGGTGACCGGCTTGTCGAGGTGGACGAATCGCCAGCTCTTCTTGTTGTCCGCCATCTCTACGTGCTCGGTGCCGCCGGAGGAGAAGAGCACCACGTCGAAGTGAGAGATTCCTCCCTCAACGAAGTAGACCTTGGTCTCGTACGCCTTGATGCCGCGGTAGGTGACCTGGCCGTAGATCCTGGTGTCGGCGCTCTCGCGGGTGTCGCTCGTGAACTCAAAGTACCGCTTCTCGTTCTTCTTCACGAACAGCACCGGGTCGCTCGTCCAGAACGAATCCGCGTCCGACGCCGCGCCGATGTCGTAGGGACCCGTATCTGCGGCGGGGGAGGCGGCCGCCGCCGCGGCGAGGATGGCGAATGCTGCGATCAGGCTCATCTAATCGGTCTCCCGTGATGTTTAAGCTGGACTAGAACTCGATCAGCGCAAACGAATTTGGCATCATGAAAAGCAGCCCGGCACCGCCAGGGGCGGAGAGAAGCGGAACTTCGGTGTAAGTGCGCACCAGGTCGGTGAGGTGCGCCTTCGCACCGGCGAGGTCGACGCCCGGCACCGACACCGTCACCTCGGCGGTGTCGGTCACGTTGTTGTCATCGGAATAGCGCGCGATAAACACACAGCCGTGGCCGTTCGCACCCTTCGCCGCGATTGCGCGGAAAGCCCCGTTGTTCACCTTGGCCTTGAGGTCGGGGTAGACGACGCCAGTGGCGGCGTCGGTTTTGGCGCCGCGGCCTTCGTGGACATCGCACTGCACCTCGGTGCCGTAGTCGGCGACGCGCGCCCAGGCGTAGAACGGATAGTACCCCTTCATCGGCAGCAGCGTGGACTTCTCGAAAAGGCAGTTCATGCCACTCGACACCTTCGCGTCGTAGAACATCAGCAGGTCGAGCGGGACGTTCTGGCAGTCGATCATCGTCGCTGCGATGAAGGCTGCGGCCTTCTGGTTGCCGCGGCCGGACTCCACGTCGAGCGAATACGGCCAGTCGTCGCTCCAGCCCTTCACGTAGTTCCACTCGTTGAGGATCGACTCGGTCGTCTTGAAGCCGGCCTCGTCGAGCGCGCGCCGCCATGCGATCGCCGACTGCGCCAGAAACTTTGGCTCGACGGTGTAGCCGTGCCAGCTGAAGAAGTCGAGCGGAGACTTGGTGTCACGGCACCAGGCGATGAAGCGACGCCCCCAGTCGATGCGGCCGCAGATCGCCGGCCCGCCAATCTTGAGCTCGGGGAACTTCGCCTTCAGGTGCTTCGCGGCCGTCTCGTACAGCTTGAAGAATTCGGTGACCGTGCCGCCCCAGCAGCGCGGGTTCACGTTCTTCTCGATATCCTCGTAGGGGTCGAGGTCGGGCTCGTTCCAGATCTCCCAGTAGACAATGTTGAACTGGTTGGAGAAGACGATGTTCTGGGTGGTGCGCGCGCGGTCGACGCCCCAGCCCCAGCCCTCGTTGTAGTGGCGGACGATGTGCTCGCAGACCCTCGCCCACTTCGCATAGTCCTTCGGCGGCAGCGCGCCGTACTTCTTCGGACCGTGCTCGATAGTCTGGCCGAGACGATAGAAAATCTTCGTGCCCGAACGCGCGATCGTGTCGAGGTAGTGGTCGGTGGCCACGAAATCGTAGCTTTCGGGCAGCGTTTCGTCGGCGTCGAAATCCGGGAACACGGCGCTGACGTCCACCGCATGTGCACCGCCGGGGCAGCAGTTGATGGAATCATGGAGGCGCGCGAAGGGTATGCGCGCGGACTTGTAGGACTCGAAGTTGCCTACCTTCTGGTCGCCACCCGGCTTCTTCACCGCCGGGCCGTTGTTGACGGCGTTCATCGGCTTGACCGCCCGCAGCTCCTTCGCCATGTCCACAACTATCCGCGCGGTGGCCATCGGTTCCGCCGCCAGCACCGGGAACGCGGCGAACGCAACCGCCGCCAACTGAAAACTCTTCTTCATGCCTATTCTCCTTTCGTCTCGATGCGAACCCGCATCGAACCTATTTCCGCCGCAGTGTTGACGATCGACGGGTCGCGCGCGGCGGCGACGAGCGCGTCCGAAGCGGCGGAATGGAGCCAGACCGCCGAGGCGACGGCAATGAACGGGTCGCCCTTAAGATACGCCCAGCGCGCGCCGATGACGCCGGCCAGGAGGTCGCCCATGCCGCCGACCGCCATGTACGGATTGCCGGCAGGGTTCTCGAACACCCGCTTGGCGTCGGCGGAGACGACGAGCGTGCGCGGCCCCTTGAGGACGACGGTGGCGCCGTAGCGGAGCGCGATCTCGCGCGCCGCGAGCGCGCGGTCCGCCGCCACTTTTCCGCGCGGCCAGCCGAGGAGACGCTCCGCCTCGCCCTCGTGAGGCGTGAGCACCAGCTCCTGTCCGCTCGCCGGATCGTAGCCGTCGGTGCGCCCGTACCAGCCGGAGAGCACGGTGAGCGCGTCCGCGTCGATGACGAACCGGCCGCCGGCGCCGGAGAGGAGGCGCGAGACGATGGCCTCGGAGTTCGAGGTCACCCCGAGCCCCATGCCGACCACCTCCACGTCCGCCTTGGGCGGCACGCAGGTCGCAGTAAGCTTGGTGAACACCGCCTCCGGTACCAGCGCCCCGGCGGCGATGCGCGCGGCGTCGGGCACCACCAGCTGCACGAGCCCGGCGCCGGCGGCGCGGGCGCCGAGCGCGGCGATGACCGGCGCGTGGTTGAAGCGCGCCGAGCCGCCGACGACCGTCACCACCCCCACCGAGCGCTTGTTCGCGTCGACGGGGCGGGGCGGAAAGGCCGGCTGTATCGCGGGCGGCATCATGAAAGTTTTGCTCAGTTTACTGCGGGACGCAGCACCATGTTCTTGAAGTCCGCGTCGGAGTGGTCGCCCTGCAGGTAGATTGGGCCGGGCTTGAACTCGTTCGCGTCGATCGCACCGCCGGTCACGCCGACCACGGGGGCATTGTCGATGATCGTGGTGCCGTTGAGGACGACGGTCAGGTGGCGCTTGTAGAGCGTGACCGACACGTGCTGCCACTCGCCGGGCTTCTTCTCGGCGGCGACGCTCGGGGTGACGCGGCCGTAGTAGGCGGCCATGTTATGGCAGTCGACCGGCTTGCCGTAGCTGTCCAGCACCTGAATCTCGTAGCGGCCGCGCAGGTAGACGCCGGAGTTGGACCCGGCGGGCACGCGCACGTCGTACTCGAGGTTGAAGTCGTAGAAGTCGGAGCGCTTCGTCTTCAGGTTGAGACCGCCGCCTGCCCACTTGCCGTCCTTGTTGAGGCCGAGCTTGTTGGAGAGCACCTTCTCGCCCTTCTCCTCGGAGACGATCCAGCCGTTCTTGCCGTTGGTGCCCATCGTCTCCCAGCCGCCGAGGCCGTCCTTCAGGAGGTCGATCGGCTCGCCGAACTTGGCGTCCTTGGTTCTGGCGTTGGGGCAGATCGGCGGATTGCGCCGGCCGGTGATCGCGGTTTCGCCCAGGCCGTTCTTCCTGATCGCCGTAGCCGTCAGGCAGCAGCCCTGCACAAAGCCCTCGATCCTGTAGCCCCAGGGATGGTCAAACGAAAAACGGCTGCCGCAGAACTTGACATTCTCCATCTTGATGGGCGACGCCCAGCGCCAGAGCACCAGCGCCTGGGCGGCGCCGTCGGCGTCGCGGGTGGCGATCATGCTGCCGGCCGGCATGAAGTCGTAGCCGAGGTCGAGCGACCAGTTGCCAACGACAGGGTCGCAGGGATTGACGTCACAAGCGCCCTTGCCGCACTTGGGACCGTTGCAAACACAACCGGCGAGCGCAAGCGCCGCCGCAGCAATCAAGAGAGTTTTTGTTTTCATGAGAGAATTATACCAAAATCTGCCCACTGAGCGCAATACGCCATGGCGCGTAAAAAACATCAGAGCCGGTCGCCCGGCTCCTCTGGAGGTGGAAAGCGGAGTTGAACCGCTGTAAGCGGATTTGCAGTCCGCCGCCTAACCGCTCGGCCATCCCACCTTGGTTAAGACAGTGCGTAGTATAGCATATTGAGCTTGAGATAGTCAACTGCGACAGCTACGCAATTTCGATCGTGCGGCGCTCGCCGGCGCCGGACGGCGCGGAGATGCGGACGTGGCGCGCGTTGGCGGGAATGAGCGAGCCGGCGCGGTCGGGCCACTCGACGGCGATTACCGCGCCCTCGGAAAGGTAGTCCTCCCAGCCGACGGATAGGACGTCCTCCTCGCCGCGCAGGCGATAGAGGTCCATGTGGACGAGCAGCCGCCCGCCGCCGCGGTGCTCGGAGACGAGGCAGAACGTAGGCGAGATCACCCTGCCGCCCACGCCCATCGCCGCAGCCAAGCCCTGCACGAAGGTGGTCTTGCCCGCGCCGAGATCGCCCTCGAGACAGACGACGTCGCCTGGCCCAAGCTCGGCGGCAAGCCGCCGCGCGACCTCCCAGGTCTCCTCCACCGAGCCAACCTCAAACGAGCCCTTCATCCTTCAATTCCCTGAAGCAGCGCTCGAGGTAGCGCGGCGAAAACGCCGAGGCGTGCGGCATGACGAAACAGTTGGGGGCGTCCGCAAGCTCGCGCATGTATCCGGGCGACTCCAGCTCCGCCGCGGTGGGCTCGTGCTTGCGCACGTCGAGGTACGCGCCCGCGATGCGTCCCGACCTGAGCGCGGCGGCGAGAGCGCGCTCGTCGACCGAATTGCCGCGCCCGACGTTGATCACCACCGCGCGACGCGGCAGTTTTGCGATGAGCTTCGCGGAGAGGAAGTTGTCCGTGCCAGTAGTCGAGGGAAGCGCCATCACCAGCCAGTCCGCGTTGGCGAGAAAATCGGTTAACCGCCGGGCCGGAAGGCGCCGTCCGCCGGCGAAGAGCCCATGACGGGTGAAGCCGGAGACCTCCACTCCGAGCGCCGCAAGCTTATCGCCGATCGCGCGGCCCACCCGTCCGTAGCCGAGGATCACCGCCCGGGTGCCGGCAAGCTCGCCTACAACTTCGCTCAGCTCGCTCCGCGGCCAGGCTGACGACCTGAGCTCAGGACGAAAGAAGCCGCGCGCCCAGCCGAGCGCAAACGCCGCCACCGACTCGGCCATGATCGGCCCGTGAAAGCCGCCGAAGTGGATCTTCACGCCCTCCGGTCCGGTCTCGGGCAGCAGTTCGCGTCCGGCGGCCGGGGTGGCGAGGAGCTCAAGTCGCTTCGCGACGTCAAACCACTCGCGGCGGAAGCTCCAGACGATCGCGTGCGTCGCGCGCGGCAGCTCCCTCAGGAACGCGCGCTCGGAACGGACGCGGACGACGCGACTCCCGCGCGGGACGAGCCGCCCCAGCGTCCGCATGTCCGCGGCGGAAGCGCGGAAGCACTTCTCCGGCCACTCGAGCCAGACGAGATAGAGCCTACTTTTCGTCGAGTGCGCCCTTGTATACGACACGCTTCACCTTGCCGATCGAGGTGCGCATAAGAGGCTCCCTGACGACCTGCACCTTGCGGATGCGCTTGTAGTCGGCAAGCTCGGCGCTCTTCTCCTGCGCCCGCTTGCGGGTTGTCTCCTCGACCGCCGCCCAGTCCGGCAGCACGCCGCCGTTCTGCGCCTTGAACCACTCCTCGTTCGGATAGACGATAGCCCCAACCTTCTCGCCGGGGTCGCCGCCCTGGGTGTAGCCGACGACGACGATGTCCTGCACCGCCGGGTCCTTGCCGACGACGTTCTCGACCTCCTCGGGATAGATGTTCTTGCCCTCGCGGTTGACGATCAGCGCCTTCTTGCGGCCGCGGATGGTGATGAGCCCGTCGTCATCGATCGAGGCAAGGTCGCCGGTGGCGAACCACTCGCCGTCGAACGCCTCCTTGGTGGCCTTTTCGTTGTGGAAATACCCCTTCATCACGATCGGGCCCTTCACCTGCAGCTCGCCCACGCCGTTCTCGTTCTTGTTCGCGAGACGCACCTCCACGCCGGCGCAGGGCTTGCCAATCGTCCCCACCCGTGTGCAGTTCGAGCCGGTCACGGACACGATCGGCGCGCATTCGGTGAGGCCATAGCCCTCGACGAAGTTCACGTGCAGCTTCCGGAAGCAGTCCAGCACGTGGATCGGACACGGCGCGCCGCCGGTAATCATGAACCGGAGCCGACCGCCGAGCTTCTTCAGCACCATGTGCATCACCGGGCCGCGCAGACCGATGGCGAGCAGCGCGCGTGCGACCTTGGAGCTCTTGAGGCCGTCCTGAATCTTGTCGTAGAGCTTCTCGCAGAGAAGCGGCACCGCGCAGAGTACGGACGGCTTCAGAAGCTGCATGTCGCGGCCGACGGTGCGGAGCGACTCCACGAACTGCATCTCGCAGCCGATGTACATCGGCCCGAGGAAGTTGGCGGTGAAGCTGAAGGCGTGGAAGAGCGGCAGCACGGTGAGGAACGCGTCGTTCTCGCCGAGGTCGGCGCCGAAGGTACGGAAGGCGCCGTCGATGTCGCTGTAGAAGTTGGAGTGGGTGAGCATCGCGCCCTTGGGCTTGCCGGTGGTGCCCGAGGTGTAGATGATGGAGGCGACGTCCTCCTCCTTCGCGACGTTGGCGTCGTACCACGCGCCGCCGCCGGAGATGCGCAGCTTCTCGAAGCCGACCACCTTCGCGTTGCCGATCGACTGGCCCTCGTTGATGATGCCGTCGACGCAGACGATGCCGCGAAGCTTCGGCAGCCGCGGCGCCAAGCCCATCATCATCTTGAGGTGGTGGACGTCGGTCGTCACCACGACCGCCTCGGAGTCGGCGAGGATGTACTCGACCTCGGCGTCGTGGAGCTTAGGGTCGAGCGGGACGACGGAGACGCCGGCGCCGGACTGGGCGAGGTAGGACTCGAGCCAGACCGGCGAGTTGCCGAGGATGATCGCCGCGTTCTCCACGCGCGGCTTCAGGTTGAAGCGAGTGCCGTAGCCCTCGGCGATGTCGCGCACCCGCGCGAGGTGCTCGCGCCAGGAGCGGCGGCACCACACCTTGTCCTCGCACCAGACAAGGGCGTTCCTCTCGGGACGCTCCGCAGCGTTCTTCTCCAGCAGTCCTCTGATCGTCATGGCAAAAGCCCTATTCGTGGTTGAAGAGGTCGTTGATCGACTCGTTCAGGTGGGTCCGGCGGATCGCCTCGCCGATGAGCGGGGCGACGGAAAGCTGCGTCAGCTTGAACGGCAGCTTCGACTGGTCGAAGCCGGCCCTAAGCGGGATCGAGTCTGTGACGACGAGCTCGTCGAGCTGCACCTCCTTCATCAGCCGCTCCACGCCCTTCTCGGTGAGCGGAAAGTGCGAGACGAACGCGTGCACGGACTTCGCGCCGTTGTCGCGGCACATCTTCGCCGCGGCGGAGAGTGTGCCACCGGTCGCGGTCATGTCGTCGATCATGATGACGTCATGGCCCATCACGTCGCCGACGACCGAGAACGCGTCGACCGTGTCGCCGCCGGTGCGCTGCTTGGCGACGATGGCGAGCCCGCACTTGAGCTTGCGGCTGTAGCCGTACGCCGTCTTCGCCCCGCCCGTGTCGGGCGCGACAACGATGGGGCTCGCCCAGTGCTGGTCGCGGATGTACTTGAGGATCACCGGCTCGGCCTTGAGGTGGTCGAGCGGGATGTCGAAGAAGCCCTGGATCTGGTTCGCGTGCAGGTCCATTGCGATTACGCGGTCGGCGCCGGCCTTCTGGAGGAGGTTGGCGATGAGGCGCGCGGTGATCGGGACGCGCGGCTGGTCCTTGCGGTCCTGGCGGGCATAGCCGTAGTACGGGAGGATCGCGGTGATGCGCGCCGCGGAGCCGCGCTTCAGCGCGTCCATGATGATGAACAACTCCATGTACGCCTCGTTCGGCGCCGGCGAGCCGGACTGGATCACGAACACGTCGCGCCCGCGCACCGAGTCGACGACCTGGCAGAAGGTCTCGCCGTCGGGGAAGTGCTTGATGTCAATCTTGTCGAGCGGACGCCCGAGGTAGTTGGCCACCTTCTCCGCGAGCGGCAGGTTGGCCGTCCCGGAAAACACCATGAAATCTTCGTTCAACTGCATATATCTCCTTTTGATGCTGTATTATACCACAAATCGCCGTGCCGTGCAGAGCCGGCCCGCCTTTCGCGCCGTGCCTCACAGACGGGCGCGGTTGACGAAGTACACCGCGCCCACCATGCACAGGAACGCCCAGAGGTAGTCCCACCGCCAGCGCTCGCCCATGAAGAGCAGCATGAACGGCACGAACACGCAGACCGTTATCACCTCCTGGATGATCTTCAGCTGCGCGACGTTGAGCCCCGCGGCGCTGCCGATCCGGTTGGCGGGGATGAGGATGATGTACTCGCCGAGCGCGATGAGCCAGCTGGTGAGGATGATGGCGATCATCGGCCAGCTCGACTCTCCGGGCTTCTGCAGCTTGAGGTGCCAGTACCAGGCGAAGGTCATGAATACGTTGCTCGCCATGAGCATGCCAACGGCAATCGCCGCGCCGGAGAGGTTGAGGGGAATTTTCATTAGCGTTCAGATGGTCACATGGGTAAGACGCTCGCCGTCGAAGTAGCCGAAGGAGCGCGCTGAGCCGCCCTTCGGCAGCGAGACCGAGCCGGGGTTGAAGATCGTGACGCCGCAGCCAAGCCGCTTCAGCTCGGGGACGTGGGTGTGGCCGTGGGCGAGGACCGTCCCCATCCCGAGCGGCGGCAGGCGGTTCTCGTTCCAGAGGTGGCCGTGGGTGAGGAAGAAGGTCTCGCTCCCGGCCTCGAGAACGGCGTAGTCGGACATCATCGGGAACTCGAGCATCATCTGGTCGACCTCGGCGTCGCAGTTGCCGCGCACGGCGACGATCCTGTCCTTGCGCACGTTGAGCATCTTCGCCACCTCGACCGGGTCGTAGAAGTTCGGCACCCCGTTGCGCGGCCCGTGGTAGAGGAGGTCGCCGAGCAGCACCAGCCGGTCGAATCCAAGCGAATCCGCCGCAGAAAGCGCCGTGGCCAGCGCCGACGGCACGCCGTGAACATCGCTCATGAACGCAATCTTCATGTTTCCCCTTCTCAGTTCTCCGGCAACTGCAGCCACTGGTCCCAGAGGACGAATATCTTCTTCGCCGCGCTCCCCTTCGCCGCCGCGGCGGTTCCCGCAATCAGCGCCAACGCCACCGCGCCCGCAAAGGCGCACCTCCTTGTAGACGAAGTCTTCACTTCACTCCATCGCCAGGGTGTCGGCTGCCGTGCGGAGGCGAGCGAGGGCAGTTTCGCGGCCAAGAAGCTGGAGCATCTCAAAGAGGCCGATTCCCTCGCCGCGGCCTGAGACCGCAACGCGGATCGGATGCACCCACGGGCCCATGCCGTTGCCCTGCGACAGTTCCTTCACCACCGCCTCCAGCGCCGGCGCCGACCAGTCGGCAACCTTCTCGAAGCGATCCGCGAGGTCGAGGAGCAGCGCCTTCACGCCTGGCTTCCTGAGCCGCTTCTCGACCGCCTTCTCGTCGAACGGGAAATCGTCCGAGACAAAGCAGCGTATCGAATCACCCAGCCCCGCGAGGAACTTTGTCCTCACCTGTATCTGCGCGGCGAGATAGTCCCACCAGGCGATCCGCTCGGAGGCGTCGCGAAGGTCCGGGCGAAGGGATACGGCGTATTCGCCGAGGGACCCTGAGGAGGAGCCTTCGGACGCCGACGAGCGCACGAGCATGTCGCGGAACTCCGTCGCCGGTATCTTCTTGATGTACTCGCCGTTCATCCAGGCGAGCTTCTTGGGGTCGAACATCGCTGCGGTGACATGCACCTTCTCGAGCTCGAAGAGCTTCACCATCTCCGCGCGCGTCAGCACCTCGCGGTCGTCGCCGGGGTTCCAGCCCAGGAGCAGCAGGTAGTTGAAGAGCGCCTCGGGCAGATACCCCTGCTCGCGGTACTCGCCCACGAACGCCGCGCCGTCGCGCTTGGAGTAGGGCTTCCCCTGCTGGTTGACGATCATCGAGAGGTGGGCGTACCGCGGCACCTCGGCGCCGAGCGCGCGGAAGATGCAGATGTGCTTGAAGGTGTTCTCGACGTGGTCATCGCCGCGGATGATGTGGGTGACGCGCTGGTCGATGTCGTCCACCACGTTGGCGATGTGGAAGATCGGCGAGCCGTCGGAGCGGACGATCGCGAAGTCCTGGATGTCCTCCGCCTTCTTCGCCATGTGGCCCTTGACGATGTCGTCGAACTCGATCGTCCCCTCCTTGGGCATCCTGAACATGGTGACGACGCCGGTCTTGCCTTCGCGCGAGGTCCGCTCCACCTTGTAGGCGTGGCCGCTCGCGAGGAGCTGGTCGACGACCTCGAGATGGCGCTTCACGTTCTTCGTCTGGTAGAAGACCTCCTCGTCCCAGTCGAGGCCAAGCCACTTCATGCAGTCGAAGAGGACCTGGATTGCCTCGGGCGTCGACCGCTCAAGGTCGGTGTCCTCTACGCGCAGCAGGAACTTCCCGCCCGTGTGGCGCGCGAAAAGCCAGTTGTAGATGGCGGCGCGGATGTTGCCGATATGCACCTTTCCCGTCGGCGACGGGGCGAATCTGACTCTGATTTCTGACATAAACGGTATTATACCATATCTTTCACTTGTCGGCGTAGGAGGAAAGCACCTCGCAGCCGGTTTCTGTGATGAGCACCAGGTCCTCGATGCGAACACCGAGGTTTCCCTCCAGATACACCCCGGGCTCGATCGTCACCGTCATCCCGGGCTTGAGCACCGACTTCGACTTCTTGGACGCGTACGGCGCCTCGTGGATCTCGTAGCCGACGCCGTGCCCGAGCGAATGCCCGAACGCACGGCCGAATCCGCCGCGCTCGAGCACCTTCCGCGCGATGCGGTCAAGCTCGCGCCCAGCGACCCCCGGCTTTGCCGCGGCGATCGCCGCGAGGTTCGCCTCGAGCACCAGGTCATACACCTGGCGGTACAGCCGCGACGGCCGCGGAAAGAGGTTGCGCGTGAGGTCCGAGGCGACCCCGCCCAGCCTCACGCCCATGTCCACGAGCACACTTTCGCGTCCGTTCCACACCGTGTCGTCGGGAACGTGGTGGCATTCCGCCGCGTTGGCGCCGATGCAGACGATGGTCTCGAAGGCCTCGCCGTCGCCACGCTCGACCATCATCCGCTGGATCGTCCGCGCCATCTCGCGCTCTGTCATTCCGGCGCGGAAGCGCGCGGAGGCGTCGCGCCAGATTTCGCACGCAAGCTTTTCCGCCGCGCGGATGCGCGTGATCTCGTCCGACGTCTTCACCGCGCGCGTCTCGGCGATCGCCTCCGAGAAGTCGACGAATTCCCCGTCCGGAGACCTCTGCTCCCATTTGAGGAACCGGCTGTGCGCAACCGAGCCCTCGTAGCCAAGGCGACTGCCGCGGGGACGGAACCGCGCGATGTCCTTCGTCTCCAGCCGCGGAAAGAGCCGGTGCACCATCGGCGCGTAGCGGAAGTCGGTGTAGAGCGCAGCGTCCCAGCCGCCGCCGCGCCGTTCGCGGAGCTCCAGCACCGCGCTGTCGCAGTCGACGCCGCAGAACGCCTTGACGTTCGCGGGTGCGGCGATGACGACCGCGTCCAGCCCCATCTCTTCCGCCCTGCGCTCCAGTTCGGACCGCCGCGCCGCGATCTCGTCCCATGCCTTCATCTCACTCTCCCCTGTTGACGATAGCCTTACCCGGCATGGACACCGACTCCCTTATCGTCAGCCGTTCCACCCCGAACACGTACTTCGCCCCGAAGGTGGTGAACTCCACCGACGCCGTCTGCGTCGAGGCACCGGTGCGGAGCGAGTTCTGCATCTTGAGCGACTTCGCGATGTAGACCGCGAACCCGCAGAGCGCGGTGACGACGAGCGCGAAGGCGAACATCCCGACCGCTAGCTCCATCAGCGCCTGTCCCCGGCACTGCGCCCTTTCACGCTCAGTGGCCATGCGCGGTCCCTCCCCTGCCCGGACCTCCAGGTGCCGGACGTACGCAGTCGTCGGAGTGGTATTTAAGCCAGATCTGCCCTGATTCGCGGATCGACTTCCGCTCCCAGAGCGAAAGCGCCTGGCAGTAGGGACAGTCCCCGAACACCGACGGCCCCTTCGCCAGGTAGTTCGGCAGATGGTCGCGCACGTGCTCCATCCACTCCGGATCGGCGGTGGAGAGGTCCATCCCGCCCACGGTGTCGATCGGCACCAGCCTCGCCTCGTCGAAGACCGGTGTCACGAAGCGGGCGAGCGCGGTGGCGACAGCGCGGTCGCCGCGCTCGTCCGTGACCGCGCCGAACGGCTTGGCGCCGGCGGACCATACGCTGGTACGTCCGGCGCCGTCCGAGACGAGGTCGGGGATCTTCCGGGTCACGCGGCAGATGGCGGCGCATCCGCGCACGTCGTATTCCGGCAGCACCTTGCCGTAGGCCGGAAAGGCAAATTCGCCTTCGGGGTCGAACTCGCGCCAGACGCGCCAGTGCGAGTCGTCGTAGAAGAACCAGCGATCCTCGCGGTTCCTCAGCAGCGGCGCGGCGGCGATCTCCTCGACCGTGGCGCCGGTCAAGCGCGCGATGAGGTTGGTGCCGAGGAGCTCCAGGGCGCTGCCCTGCCGCACCTGAAGATGAAGCGAGTAGATCTCAGAGTTGACGCACTTCATCCGCCGCGTCTCCTCGTCGTCCATCGGCAGCGGCGCCCAGCCCTCGAAGCCGGAGTAGGAGTAGATGAGACCGGGCGCGTTGAACTTGAACCAGCACCAGTTGCGCCCCAGCACCGCCTCGTAGAAGCCCTTGTCGAGCAGATAGTGGTCGCGGGCGGCATTCATGAACTCGGCGTTGTCGGGACCGGCGCGCACGCCCGCTGCGGCGGCGAGCTCGAGCCGCTCGGCATACTCCTCCCACGCGCCAGACCACGGCTCGGGGTAGAGAGTGGGATCGGTCAGGTAGTACATCCGCACGTCGTTCACGTGGCGCGAGAGGATCTCGCCCATGCGGTCGTCGATCTCGACGCCGTTATTCGCCGCCGCCTCACTGCCGATGCGGATGCCTTCGAGCGGCTCGAGGAACGAGCAGCGCAGCTGCGCCGCGAAGAGCTCGGCGCACTTCGCCGCGTCGCCGGCGAGCGCCGCCTTGAGCCGCTCGACGTTCCACTGGCCGATGCGGTTCAGCAGCTCCCCCTGGTGCTTCGCGACGGCTATGGCCGCCGCGTCGCCGGCGTTCATGGTGCGGTTCTTGGCGGAGACGGCGAGATACGCGCCAACGTTCATGAGCGTCAGCACCACGATCGCCAGGAGCGCGAGCGCGAGATAGACCGCGACCTGTCCCCGTCTCCCCTTCACAGCCCGAAGTTCCTCATGTAGAGCGTGGCGTGTGGCTCGATGCCGGCCTCGCCGACGAGGTCGAACCAGTCGGTCTTCATCGAGGTGGTGGCCTTGGTACCGTCGCCAGGCTTCACGCCGAGCGCGCCCCACTTCTCGTATTCGAGGATGGCGCGAGCGCGGGCGCCGTCGGGCGCGCAGAGGTAGTCGCGCACGCGCGCGTCCTCCTCGGCCCAGCCGAACTCGTCGTCGCCCACCGGCCAAAGGCGACGGCCGGAGATCGGAATCACCGCGACGCGCGCCGACTTGCGGCACATGAAGTCGTTGAAACCAACCGCGCGCGCCCGCGCCGCCCGCATCGCCGCGTGCTGGAGGAGAATCTTCCCCGTCAGCATCTGCGACAGTGTGAACAGCGCGAGGAACGCGGAGGTTACGAGGCAGACGGCGAGCAGCGCCTCGAGCATGGCCTGCCCGTGACGCGCCACCTTATTCCCCGAGCTTTTTGATCGAGTCCTCGCCGATCGACTCGGCCGCGCTCTTGGCGCTCGCGCCCTCCGAGCTGGAGAGGGCCTCAGTTGCGCCGGCCACCTTCTTCGCGGTGGCGCGCCCGAAGTACGACCACACGGCGATGCCGGCGATCGCGACAAGCGCAATGATGATGATGTACTCGACCATCGTCTGGCCCTTTCTCGTCTTCTTCGTCATGTGCATTGCTCCTTTCATGGGTATTCCCCGGCGACGAGGTGGTAGGTTCTGGCGGAATACCTGACCGCCACGCCCGACAGCGACCACAACAGCGCGGCCACCACCAGCAACGCCGACAGCGTCACAATATACTCCACCATGGTCTGTCCCCTTCGCATGTGCGTATTATAGCATATTTCGTGGTTCGTGATTCGTGGCTCGCCTGCTCGCGGTGACAAGACAGAGTGAATGCAACTCCTCCGCAAAAAGGTCTACAACTCCTTGACCGGGCAGACACCCGCCTTCACATCTTGCGGAAGAACGAGAGGTACTCTACGTTACCCATCTCGCGGCCGCGGATCGGCGACTCGGCGAGCCCGGCGAGCGACAGCCCCAGTTCCTCCTCGGCGAAACGCACGATGCCGTTGCGCGCCGCAAGGCGCAGCGCCTCGTCCCGCACCAGCCCGCCCGGCGCCTGCCCCTTCCCCACCTCGAACTGCGGCTTGATGAGCGCGACGACGGCGCCGCCGGGCGCGAGCACCGAGGCGATCGGCGGCAGGATGAGCCGGAGCGAGATGAACGAGACGTCGGTCACCGCCAGCTCCGGCGTCTCGGGCAGATCGGCGCGCGTCATGTAGCGGGCGTTAAAGTTCTCCTTCACCCACACGCGCGGGTCACTGCGGAGCGAATAGGCGAGCTGGTTGGTCCCAACGTCCACCGCCATCACCATCTTCGCGCCGTGCTGCAGCAGGCAGTCGGTGAAGCCGCCGGTCGAGGAGCCGACGTCGAGGCAGATCCGTCCGGCCGCAGCGAGCGCCGGGTCCGGCCCCGCGCCCCAGAGCGCGAAAGCGCCCTCCAGCTTCTCGCCGCCGCGGGAGACGAAACGCGGGGGCGCCTCCACCTCGAGCGCCGCCGACTCGTCCACCTGCCGCGACGCCTTGGTCTCCACCTGCCCCGCGACGCGCACCTTGCCCGCCATGACGAGCGCCTGGGCGAGGGTGCGAGACGCGGCAAGCCCGCGCTCCACCAGCGTGACGTCGAGCCGCCGCCTCACTTCGCCCCTTCGCCGATGGGCGTATACTTCCTGATCTCGTTCCTGGGGATGGTGCGGGTGATTCCGAGCGAGACCTCGACCTTGACGCAGTCATCCTGCTTCTCCACCAGCACACCGCGGACGGTTCCGTGCACCGTCTCGAGCTCGATGTCGGGAACAAAAACCCTCTTGAGCCTCACGTTCGCCTGCGAGGTCTTGCTGCTGCGGATCTTCGGCTTCCGGGACGACTCCTCGTAGCCGTCCTTGCGCACGATGAGCACGTGCTCGCCTTCGAGGATGTTCTCGATCGCGAAGACGTTGCTCTTCGCCGCGCCCTCGGGCCCCTTCGTCGTCCCGAGCACCTTGCCGTCGAAGATCACCGTCGCCCCCGGCGGATCGGTGCGCACCTCCAGCCTGCCCATCACGTTGGAGAGCCGGAACTCCTCGCGCGTCGCCTCGCCGGGCTTTATCTCCACCGTCTTCTCGATCGTGCCGTAGCCGGCGAGCTCGGCGCGGACGCGGTACGCGCCCGGCTTGAGCCCGGTGATCGCGAGAGGACCCTGTCCGCGCGCCTCCTCGTCCAGGTAGAACCGCGCGCCATTCGGCACCGAGGCTAAGTGCAGCGAGCCGGGCAGCGGACTGAGCACGATCGACAGCGTCTGGCGGTCGCCGGCGCGCATCGCGAGTTCCCGCACCTCCTCGGCAAAGCCGTCGAGCCTGAACTTCACCGCCGCCCTGCCCTTCGGGACGTCCTTCACCTCGAGCGGCGTCACGCCTCGGACAATGCCGTTCACCGTCACCTCCGCGCCCGCCGGGTCTGAGATGATGCTGATCGCGCCCGAGTCGAGCACCATCTTCTCGTCCCTCACCAGCGGCTCGCGCCTGTTGAACTTGACGACCAGATCCTGCGGCAGGTAGCCCGCCTTGGTCAGACTTACCTTGTAAGTCTCCTTGGCGTCGAGGTCGGTGAAGAGCCGCGGCGTCGTGCCGGCGGCCACGCCGTCGATGGAGATGGCGCAGCCCGGCGGGTCGGAGCGCAGCAGGAGCAGCCCCTTCTCGGGGACGAGCGTCTCGCTCTTCTCCAGCACCGGGCCCTCGTCCATGGTGAAGAACCGGTCGCGATCCTCGTAGCCGGCGAGACGATAGCGCAGATGGTGGCGGCCGGGGCCCAGGTCGTAGATCACCAGCGGCGTGACGCCGCGGTCCATGCCGTCCACCGACACCGTCGCCCCCGACGGCTGGCTCGATACCGTCACCCGCGGACGCACCGCGGGCTGCTCGTCTGCCGCAAGAACTGCGGCGGACGCGAGCGCGAGAACCACAAAAATGGCCGACCTCATCTCTCGCCTCCCTTCTTCAGATGGCTCTCCGCCGAGAGGAGCTTCGTCTTGGCGTCGCGGTGGCGGTCGTCGCGGCGGTCAGGCACCATCTCCATCAGCACCATCAGCGCGCTCTTCGCCTCCTCCCACTGCTTGAGGTTGAGCGCGCGGTCGGCGAGGAACCGCTGGTCGCGGCAGCGCCGGTCGAGCTCCTCCTTCGAGCGCTCCAGCCCCTCGCGCACCGTCGCCGCAAGCGGCGGCTTCGGGTCGATGGTCTCGAGGTAGAACAGCGCCTCGCGGTACGCCTCGATCGACGCGGCGAGGTTGCCGTGCTCGACGTCGCGGTCGGCCCACTTCGCCTCGCCGAGCTCCGCCGCCTTCTCGGCGAGCTCCATCAGCTTGCCGCGGGAGTACTGGATCGCCCACACCCCGAGCTCGCTCTTGGAGAACGCCTCCAGCCGCTCGCGGATCACCCTGAACGCCTCCGGCTCCTGGGTGTTGACCACCTTCACCGTGCGCACCCGGTTGGAGTAGACCACACGGAGCGACCAGCTCTCGAGCGCCGGCGGGTCGGGCTCGACGCCGATGTACTCGCGGTCGAGGTCCTTCAGGTTCTTCCAGGCGAGGATCTCGTTGATCTCCTCCAGCGCCTCTGGGCCGAGCGGCTGGCTCTTGGCGTGGTGGCGGTTCTCGTCCGGCACGTCATCGACCTTCACCGTCAGCGTGGAGTCCGCCGCCAGCGTCATCGCGTAGCGGAAGATGCGCGAATCGTTCGCCTCCACCTTTTCGTAGAAAGCCTCCTTGACGACCGGCGCCGCCTCCTCGACCGGCGCCGCCGGCGGCACGGTCACAGTCCGCTTCCCGGTCAGCGCCAGGTAGATCCCGATCGCGCACGACGCCACCGCGATTCCCCACAGCGCGTTGAGGAACGCCGGACGCCGGCGGCGCGGCGGCGCGGACGGCGCCGCGGCCTGTCCCGCCGGCGCCGCCGGCCCGAGCCCCAGGTCCAGCCGCGACACCGCTCCGCCGGCGACGCGCAGCATGGTGCCGCCCGCCTCCACTGTGTCGCCCGGCGAGAGCGGAACCGGCTCCGCGCCGATCGGCTCGCCGTTGACGATGGTGCCGTTCGCGCTCGCGAGGTCGGTCACGCGCAGGCCGGTCGACCCCGCCGCCTCGAAGAGACAGTGGTTGCGCGACAGCTCCTCGTCGGGAACGTGGATGTCGCAGGTGGACGAGCGGCCGAGCCTGAGCCCGCCCGGGCCCACCTCGAACCTGCGGCCCGCGAGCGGGCCCTTCACCGCCTCAAGTGACGGATTATCCGCCATCAGAACACTCCTTTCATCGCCTGGGTAAGCACCGGCCCGAGCAGGATGATGAACACCGCCGGGAAAATGCAGAGCATCAGCGGACCGAGCATCTTGACCGGCGCCTCCGCCGCCAGCTTCTCCGCCCGATCGAAGCGGCGAGCGCGGAGCTGGTCGGACTGTATCCTCAGCATCGCGCCGATGGAGACGCCGAGCTCGTCCGCCTGAATCAGCGCGTGCGCGACCGACCGCAGGTCCGGCTGGCCGACGCGCTTCGCCATGTCCTTCAGCGCCTCGCGGCGCGAACGACCGACCTGGATCTCCTTCGTCATCCGCAGGAGTTCCTCGTTGAGCGGGTCGAGCCGCCGCAGCCGGCAGTTGCGCTGCAGCGCGCTGATGAAGTCCATGCCCGCCTCGACCGAAAGCGTCAGCAGGTCGAGGACAAACGGCAGCGCCTTCTGAATCGCGAGGTGGCGACGCTTCACCGCACCGCGCAGCCAAAGGTCCGGCAGCACCCACAGCAGCATCAGCTTGAGCGCCGCGAACTCCTCTCCCGAGATCAGACCCTCGAAGCCTCCCTGCACCAGCTTCGCGTCCGCGCTCTCCACCGTGCGCCGGAACGCCGGACTCTGGACGAGCGGGAAGAAGTTCGGCGCAAACGGCAGCAGCGCCTTGAAGACAATCGGTATCTGCCGCGCCTGGCGGCGCCCGTCCGCGAGTGTGACATAGGTCACCTCCCCGGCGACAGTCGCCAGGTACCACGCCACGCCGGCCGCCGCCGCCGCCCAGATCGCCATCGACGCTATGGTAAGTGAGTCCATCGGATGCTAATTATACCATAATTCGCGCCGCTCTGCACAATGGGCATGGGGTTAGTACGGCCAACGCATTAAACCGATCCTTCCCCTTTGGGGCCCCTGAATTGTTTTTAATGCGTTGGAAGTGTCTCAGCAACCAACAACCTTTACTCCCCGGCTTTCAGCGCGGAGGAGATGGCGGAGAGGAGCTCGGCGTAGGTCTCGAACGCGGGGAGGTCCGGGTTGGCGGCCTTGATCGCGTCGGTCGAGCGGAAGAGGAAGCCGTCGCGGGAGGCGCGGATCATCTCCAGGTCGTTGAAGCTGTCGCCCGCGGCGATCGTGTCGAGCCCGCAGGACTGGAACGCGCGCACGGTGGCGAGCTTCGACTTCGCGCAGCGCATCTTGTAGCCCGTCACCTTCCCTTCCGGCGTCGCCACCAGCGTGTTGCAGAGGAGCGTCGGCCAGCCGAGCTTCTTCATCAGCGGCTTCACGAACTCGGCGAAGGTGTCCGAGAGGATCGCCACCTGGGTGCGCTCGCGCAGCGCGTCGAGGAACTCCCGCGCCCCTTCCATAGGGTCAATGCGGGCGATGACGGACTGGATCTCGGCGAGGCCGAGCCCGTGCTTCGCGAGGAGGTCGATGCGGTAGTGCATCAGCCTGTCGTAGTCGGGCTCGTCGCGCGTGGTGCGCGCGAACTCCGGAATCCCGGTGGCGCGGGAGAACTCGATCCAGATCTCCGGCACCAGCACTCCCTCGAGGTCAAGGCAAACGATTTCCATTTCCACTCCTTCCGCTTCTGTATTTCCTCACCAATGTCCTGACGGTGAAGTAGGTTATCGGCGTGAGCACCGACGCGAGAGCGAGGCCGCCGAGGATGAAGCACACCACGACGTCCCCCGAGAGGCTCAGGAGCGTCTTCCAGTCGCTGTTCTCCGCCACCCCGCGCATCGCCTGGAGGATGTAGTCCCAGGAGAAGTCGCGTCCGAGCAGCCAGCCCATCGCCATCGTCTGCGCGGGGTAGATGATCCAGATGGTCAGCGGGTTGGTGATGAAGGTGCCGACCGTCGCGCCCACCTTGGAGATGCGCATCATCATCGCGAACGGCACCGACACGATCAGCTGCAGCCCGAACGGAACCGAGCAGCCGACGAACATCCCCAGCGCCCAGCCGGCGGCGACGTCCTCCGGCGGAAGCGGGTCGCGGACCATCTTCCGCCAGATAAACCGGAAAAACGCGCCGAGGTTCATCGCCACGCAGCCTCAGACGGCGTGGACGAACAGCCCCGAGCGAAGCTTCGGCTCGAACCAGGTCGACTTCGGCGGCATGATCGCGCCAGCGTCGGCGATGGCCATCATCTCCTCGACCGTCACCGGCTCCATCGCGAACGCGACGGCGTTCTCGCCGGAGTCGACCTTGGCGGCCAGCTCCGCGTCGCCGCGGATGCCGCCCATGAAGGAGATGCGCTTGTCGGTGCGCGGGTCGCCGATGCCCAGGATGGGCGCGAGCAGCTTCGACTGCAGGTAGGAGACGTCAAGCGCCTCCGCCGCGCCGGCGCCGCGGGGCGCGTCCCAGGAAAGGTCCATCCACTTGCCGCGGAAGTACATGCGGCAGTTGCGCTCGCCGCGCGATTGGATGGTGAAGCTCTCGGAGACGCGGGAGAGGAACTCGTAGTCGGAGAGTCCGTTCAGGTCCGCGACCAGGCGGTTGTAGGCGAGGATCTTGAGCTGGCTCGCGGGGAACGCGACGGCGAGGAACCAGCGGCTCTCGCCCTCGAAGTTGCGCTCCTTCGCGTAGCGCGAGGCCGCAGCGCTGCGGTGGTGGCCGTCGGCGATGTAGGCGACGGGGATCTGCGCGAAGCGCTCCACCAGCTCGTCGGCGGCGCAGGACGACGCCGCGGCGATCTCCCAGACCGTGTGACCGATGCCATCGGGCGCGGTGAAGTCGTAGAGCGGCTCGCGGCGGCACGCCTCCTCGACAATGAGGTCGATCGCTTTGTCGTCGCGGTAGGTGAGGAACGCCGGGCCGGTGTGGGCGGAGAGCGTCTCGATGTGGCGGGTGCGGTCGTCCTCCTTGTCCTTGCGCGTCTTCTCGTGCTGCTTGAGGACGCCGGCGAGGTAGTCCTGGGTGTCGAACGTCGCCACGATGCCCGTCTGCGAGTGCGAGCCCATCGTCTGGCGGTAAGCGTAGAACTTGGGCTCGGGGTCGCGCACCAGCGTGCCGCCAGCGATCAGCGCGTCGAGCGCACGGCGCGCCTGCGCGTACGCCTCGGGCGAGGAAGGGTCGGTGCCGGGCGCGAGGTCGATCTCGGGACGCGACACGTGGAGGAAGCTCTTCGGGTTGTCCTCGGCGAGGGCCTTCGCCTCCGCCGTGTCGACCACGTCGTATGGAACGGACGCGACCAGGGCTGCGTCCTCCTTATTCGGCCTGACGGCCGCGAATGCACGGATGTTCATCTGCTGATCAGAAGCCGATGTTGATTATCGGGAAGAACTGGAACTCGGCGGAGCGGATCACGTTGACGAGGCCGAGCTGGTAGCCGTGGAGCGACTCCGCGCGGTTGACGATGCCGACCTGGAAGCCTTCCGCATCGCCGGCGACGTTGATGAGGCCGGCCTGAACGCCGCGCAGGCAGAGCGCCTCGTTCCAGAGGCCGACCTGCACCCCGAGCATGTCGCCGTGGCCGATCGAGTTGTAGATGCCCACCTGGGCGCCCGCGCCGTCGTCCACGACGTCGCAGCGGAGCAGGTTCACCTGCACGCCCTCGAAGTAGAGGCAGCGGCCCCAGAGGCCGAGGTCGAAGCCGGTGACGTTCTCCTGCGCGGTGGAGTAAGGGATGGTGATGCGAAGGCCGACCACGTCGAGCGCGTGCGGGACCTGCCAGACGGCGAGGAACGCCGGCCAGGTGGGGCTGTCGTAGCGCTGCTCCTCGGCCTGGGAACGCGCCGCGACGTTCTTGGCCATCTCGGCCGCGGCGGAGTCGTCGTCGGCATAGGCGGCGGCCGCGACCGCGGCGGCGAACATGAACGAAAGCAGTTTCTTCATCACTCGTTTCTCCTTGTGAGGTGTAGTTGTCTGGTATTATATGATTTTTCGCGGCGGAAATCAAGGGTCAGGCCACGGTAACCTTCCTGATCACCACCGGCTCCTCGGGCACGTTCTGGTGGGGACCGGAGAAGCCGGTGCGCACCTTGGCGATGCGGTCGACAACCTCCATGCCGTCCGTCACCTTGCCGAAGACGGCGTAACCGTAGCCGCTCTGGGTGGGCGCGGTGAAGTCAAGGAAGCCGTTGTCGACGAGGTTGATGAAGAACTGGCTCGTCGCCGAGTCGGGCACCATCGTCCTCGCCATCGCGATCGTGCCGCGGAGGTTCTTGAGCCCGTTCATGGACTCGATGCGGATCGGCCCGCGCGTGTCCTTCTGGTTCATGTCTCGAGTGAAGCCGCCGCCCTGGACCATGAACCCGTCAATCACGCGGTGGAAGATCGTGCCGTCGTAGAAGCCGTCGGCCGCGTACTTCACGAAGTTCTCCACCGTGGCCGGCGCCCTTTCGTCGTCCAGCTCGACGGTTATTGTGCCCATTGACGTCTCGATCGTCGCCTTCTTCATGCGCTTAACCTCCCTTTCTCCCTGCGGAAATCGGCGAGCGTCCGCCGCTGACGCATCTGCTCGAAAGCCTTCGAAACCCTGAGCAGCTTCGCCTCCTCGAAGCCGCCGCAAATGAACTGCACCCCGACCGGCAGCGAATCCGCCGCGGTGAAGCCGGCCGGCACCGACGAGGCGCACACCCCGGCGAGCGCGGACGGAATGGTGTAGAGGTCGTTCAGGTACATCGTGAGCGGGTCCTGGTTCGCCCCGAACTTGAACGCCGGCGTCGGCGCGCAGGGCGAGATGATCGCGTCCACCTTGGCGAACGCCTCGTCGAAGTCGCGACGGATCAGCGTGCGCACCTTCTGGGCCTTGCCGTAGTAGGCGTCGTAGTAGCCCGACGAGAGCACGTAGGTGCCCATGATAATCCTCCGCTTCACCTCGGGACCGAACCCCTCGGCGCGGCTCTTCACGTAGAGCGAGTAGACATCCTTCGCCTCGGCGCTGCGGTGGCCGTAGCGGACGCCGTCGAACCGCGCCAGGTTGGCGGACGCCTCCGCCGGCGCGATGATGTAGTAGACCGCCATCGCGTACTCGGTGTGGGGAAGCGAGATCTCCACCAGCTCCGCGCCGGCCGCCTCGCAGTCCCGCACCGCCCCCTCGACGATCCGCTTCACCTCGGGGTCGAGCCCCGAGACCTCGAAGTACTCCTTCGGGAGCCCGAGCCGCACCCCCTTCATCGACGCGCCCTCGATCTCCTTGAGGTAGTCCGGCACCGGATCCGGCGCCGAGGTCCCGTCGTGCGGGTCGCAGCCGGCGAGCGCCCGGAGCAGGATCGCCGCGTCGTCGACGCACTTGGTCATGGGACCCACCTGGTCGAGCGAGCTCGCGAAAGCGGTGACGCCGTAGCGGCTCACGCGGCCGTAGCTCGGCTTCACGCCGACGCAGTTGCAGAAACTCGCGGGCTGGCGGATGGAACCGCCGGTGTCGGTGCCGAGCGCGGCGATGCAGAGGTCGCCGCCGACTGCCGCAGCGCTGCCGCCGGAGCTGCCGCCGGGCACGCGCTCGGGGTCATAGGGGTTGCGGGTCACGCCCAGGCCGGAGTGCTCGGTCGACGATCCCATCGCGAATTCGTCCATGTTGACGCGGCCGGCGGGGATGAAGCCGTTGGCGCGCAGGTTCGCGACCACGGTGGCGTCGTAGGGGGAGACGTAGCCCCTGAGTATCTTCGAGGCGCAGGTGCAGGGCTGGCCGCGGACGTTGATGAGGTCCTTGATCGCGATCGGCACCGACTTCGGGTTCTCCTTCGCGAGCGCGAGCGCCTGCTCCTCGTCGAAGGTGAGGTACGCGCCGACCTCGCCGTCAGCGGCCTTTCGCCGGTCGATCACCGCCTGCGTCAGCTCAACGCAGGAGAACTCGCCCTTCGCGATTCCCTCCAGCGCCTCCCTGACACCAAGTTCGTAAAGTTCCATGTGCGTATTATAGCATATTTCGCGGTTCGTAGTTCGTGACGAGGGTTTCGAAGGGGTCGGGGCGACGGTCGGACGGAGCGGGGACGGCGCCAAGGGCGGCAAGCGCCTCGCCGGCGAGGAAGAGCGAGCCCGCGACAAGCGCGCTGGGCGCGGCCGCGACCTGCTCCTTTGCCGCGGACGCAGCGCCGGAATGTGCCAGCGCCTCGTCGAGCGACGCGCACGCCATCGCGTCGATGCCGGCCGCGCGCATCCTCGCCGCCGTCTCTGCGGCGGAAAGCGAGCGCGGGTTCGAGGTCTTGACGGCGTAGCCGCGCGCGACGAGCGGCGAGAGCGTCCGCAGCACCGCGGCGACGTCCTTGTCGCCGCAGAACCCGGAGACGAGCGCGAGGCTGCGCGCCTGCACCCCGTCCGCGCGCAGGGCGGCGGCGAGCGCGGCGGCGGCGGGCGGGTTGTGCGCTCCGTCCACCAGCGTTGCGCCGAGGCGCTGGTAGCGCCCAGGCCAGCAGACCGCGTTGAAGCCGGCGCAGGGGTCCGGCGCGGCGGGGACTGTCCCCAGCCCTTCTAGCGTCCTGAGGACCGCAAGCGCGGTGACGGCGTTTTCGCGGTTAAACGCGCCTCCGAGCGAAAAGCCGCCGGGAATCTCGCTTTCGTCGGCGAGGTCGGGGGCGTAGACGAACGGCGCGCCCAGTTCCGCCGCGCGGAGGGAGACGACCTCGCGCACGACGGGCTCGTTGGCGCCGAGGACGACCGGGACACCGGGCTTGACGATCCCCGCCTTCTCCGCAGCGATTTTCTCGATGGTGTCGCCGAGCCAGTCGCAGTGGTCGAGGCCGAGCCGGGTGATGACGGAGACGGCGGGGACGACGAGGTTGGTGGCGTCGAGCCGTCCGCCGAGCCCGCACTCGATGACGGCGAAGGCGGGGCGGAAACGCGCGAAGAGGACGAAGGCGACGGCGGTCAGGGTCTCGAAGTAGGTGAGCCGGTCGGCACCCAGAGCGGCGAGGACGTCGTCCGCGGCGGCGGCGAGGGCGTCGTCGCCAACGGCGGTGCCGTCCACGAAGAAGCGTTCGTTGATGCGGACGAGGTGGGGGCTCGTGTAGCGTGTGACGGGGGCGAGGGAGCGGGCGCGGAGCGCCGCGTCGAGAATGGCGGCGACGGCCCCCTTCCCGTTGGTGCCGGCGATGTGGATGGATGGGAACGAGCGCTCGGGGCGGCCGAGCGCGGCGGCGACGGCGTCGATCGCCTCTAGGCCGGGGCGCATCCCAAACCGCGCACAGCCGGCAAGGTGGTCGAGGAGGCGCTTCATCGCACCACCACTACCGCGGCGGAGACGGCGTATAGGAGGAGAATCGCCCACATCACCTTGTCGGAGAGCAGTATCTTGTCCGGCCGGCCGACGTCGCCGCGGGCGTAGGTGAGATAGAGGTAGCGGACGAGCCCGAGGCCGACGGGGATGGCGGTGAAGGCGAGGTTTTCGCCGCAGGCGTAGCGCGCGACGGTCGAGGGGACGAGCGTGTAGGCGACGTAGACCGAAAGCGTGACCATGGCGGAGCTGGCGATGAGCATATCGAGGGTGGGCAGGTGGTAACCAAGGAGCGCGGGGCGGGACTCCTCGCTCAGGAGCTTCTCGTGGCGGCGCTTGCAAAGGGCGAGGAAGAGCGAGAGCGAGAAGGCGCAGGCGAGCAGCCAGGGCGAGAGGCGCACGCCCAGCACCATCGTGCCGGCGACGGCGCGGAGGACGAAGCCAGCGGCGATGACTACGACGTCGACGTAGGGCAGGCGCTTGAGGAAGCCGGTGTAGCAGAGCTGCATGGCGCTGTAGCCGAGGACCACCGCGATCATCGGCCAGCGGTCGACGTGGCGGAGGAACATCACCAGCGAAGGGATGATGCCGGCGACGAACAGGAGGCCGGCGGCGACGGTTGCCTCGCGCGGCGAGACGAGCCCGGCGGCGACGGGTCGGAAGCGCTTGACCGGGTGGCGGCGGTCGGATTCGCGGTCGCGGACGTCGTTCAGGAGGTAGAACGCCGAGGAGACGAGGCAGAAGCTCGCGAACATGCCGAGCATCAGCAGGACCGGCCGCCACCCCTGCGCCATCGCGCGCTGGGCAGGGTCGCCGAGCGCGAACAGCCACGCCGCCGGGATGAGCAGGTTCTTGGTCCACTGCCCCACGCGCAGCGCCCGCGCCCAGATCCTTATGGTTTTGAGGTACGCCATCTGATGATGCCCCAGAAGAGCGAGTGGTTCACTTCGACCGGATTCTCCTCCCGCTCGTAGAAGGTCCAGAACTTCGACCAGTTGCGGTCCACCGCCGGCACGTGGCGGATGGGGAAGAGGGAGAGGAAGCGTCCATACTCCACTCCGTCGCGCACGCTCGACTCCCAGAACGGCCAGAGGCGGAAGTAGGAGCCGTCGCCGCGGCTGGTCCAGATCGGGAAGACGCGCGTCTCGTCATCGTAGATCTCCACCAGCCGCCAGCCGAAACGGGTGACGGAGCCGGAGAACTCCCCATCATTCATCGAGCGCCAGCAGATGCGTTCGTAGAGCGGCAGGATGGAGATGCGCTCGCGGTTGGCGGAGTTCTCCCACTCGAAGATCGGCCACGGACACCTCAGCAGCCTGCCGCGGATCTCCTCTTCCGGCGTGGAGAACTCCGGGTAGCTGACTACGGCGAGCGAGAAGAGCGGCGGAATTACCAGCCACTGGTCTTCGCGCTCGCGCTCGACGTGGCCGACGAGCGGCCAGAACATCCACGAGTAGCCGGCGCCGGCGGTGACGCGGTCGGCGCGGTAGTCGGCCCAGGTGAAGATCGGCCAGAGGAAGTAGCGGTGGTCTGACTCGCGCTGGTGGCCGACGCCGCAGACGGGCCAGAAGCCCCAGCTGCCGTCGTCCCGCCAGTGGAAAAACGGGAAGAGGACGGAGCGGGAGCGCATCATCCGGTCCTCGCCTGGGCGCGGCGTGGAGTAGGCGTGGTAGAGCGGCCAGAGCACGAAGTCGAAGTCGTAAAGCGCGAGGAAGTGCGGATGCGTACCCCAGAGCGGAAAGAGCCCCCAGTAAGGCTCAGGCTCCGCGCCCTCCACACCGCGGCGCCTGGCCGTGCCGTTCCACCAGATCGGCAACAGCGAGAACTGCCAGCCGGCGTAGTTGGTCATGTAGTGGGCGACTAAGCAGCAGCGCCACCAGTCGCGGTGGGCGGTGAAGACGGGCCAGAGGACATCGGTGGTCTCGGTCGTCCGGGACCAGAGCGGACGTAGCGCGGCCGAGCCGTTCTCGTCGTGCTGCCAGAACGGCCCGATCTGGATGGCTGAGGCGAGCAGCAGCTCACTTAACACGCTTCTCGATCTCCTCGAATTCGCGGCGCTCGAAGTCGTTCAGCTCCGAGATGCGCGGTCGCACCTTGCGGACTGAGAGCCGCGCCGCCTTCTTGTCGCCCCGCAGGAGCTGCGCCCGCGCGAGCGAGGCGTAGATGCGGATGTCCTCGGTCTTGGCGCCGCTCTTCTTCTGCAGCTCGATCGCCTTGACGATGCATTTCTCGGCCTCGGCGGCGTCCTTGCCGGCGTCCATCAGCACCACGCCCAGAGTCTCCCAGACGATATAGAATTCCGGGGCCTTCTCCGTGGCGAGGCGGGCGTAGCGCTCGGCGTCGTCCAGCTTCCTGGTGCGGCGCAGGACCTCGGCGATGTCGTTGAGCGCGAGGACGTTCGGCTGCGGGGCGTCGGCCGCCTTGCGCAGATAGGCTTCGGCCTCGTTGTACTGGCCGCGGCCGATCGCGAGCGAGCCCATCACATAGTTGGCGAGCGGCGCGTTGCGGTTGCGGCGCAGCACCTCGCGCGCGTGGTGCTCGGCGCCGACCTTGTCGTCAAGCGAGATGTCGAGCCCGAGCATCATATCCTGGGCGGCGGTGGAGTCCGGCCGGGCCCGGGCGGCCGCGGCGAAGGCGTCGCGCGCGAGGCGGCGCTTGTCGTCGCCGCCGCGCATGTAGACGAACGCCTTCGTGGTCTGGAGATAGTAGTCGTAGGGGTTGGTGGACTGCTTCTCCATCGTGGGCAGGATGCGGTCGGTGATGTCCTTCATCAGCGCGGTCTTCTCCGCCTGGTCCTTGGACGCGTCCCACAGCTGCATGGTGACGGCGGCGAGGAGCGACCAGACCTGTAGATCCTTCGGGTTGTCGTCGGTCAGCCTGGCGAGCGACGCCTTGGCGCCCTTGAGATCGCCCTTCATCATTGAGATCATCGAAAGCTCGATCTTCGCGAGCCGCCCCTCCTCTGGCGACGACTTGACCGCGCGTTCCAGGTACGCGAGCGCCTGCTTCTGGTCGCCTTCGAGCAGCTTGAGGCGCATCATGCCGATGAGGGCGTCGTGGTCCTGCCCGTTCTGGGCGAGCACGCTCTCGTAGATGGTGCGGGACTTCGACTGGTCGTTCTCGCTCGCGTAGAGCGCGGCCATCATGTTGAGGAGGGCGATCTGCTTCTCCTTGGGGACGAAGTCGATGGCGCGGCGGATCTGCGCCAGCGCGTCGCCCGGGCGGCCGGAGCGCGCCCAGGTGTAGCCGAGCCGGACGAACATGTCGGGATTGCGGATGTAGCCGTAGTACGACGCGAGGCGCCAGATCGCGTAGCGGCGCGCCTTGTCTTCGGCGATCTGCCGGAGCTTGCGCTCGAGCTCGGGACGCTTCGCGACCGCCCTGGCGTTCTTGGCACCGGCGAGCTCGATCTCGTTGAAGAGCGAGCAGACGTTGTCAGAGTCGATCTCGTTGAGGACGCGCTCGTAGAAATCGAAGGCCTCGTCGTCGTGGCCATGGTCCTGCAGATAGACGCCGACGTTGTTCGCCACGAGCCCAAGGTGGCGGCGCAGGGCGAGGCGCAGGCGGTCGATCGGGTTCTTCACGTCGCGCCAGTGCGAGTAGCTTCCCCAGTCCTTGGGCGCGTGGAGGATCTTGTTGAATTCAAGCCAGGCGCTCCAGTCCATCTTGGCGCGGGACTCGTCGGCGCCGAAGAAGAGAAACTCCGGCACGGGACGGAAGCCGGCCGAGTACCAGAGGTCGGGCGCGCCCCAGATGGCGACGGACTTCGGGGCGGTCGGGTCGCTGCTGAGCCAGTCCTGCACGAACGGCAGCACGCCGAGCGAAAGCGAGAGCATCAGCTGGGTGTTCTTGGATCCGCCTATCCCCTTCTCGCGCACGCGTACGCCAAGGCGCTCGAGGTAGTCGGGCTCTATGTCGCGGGCGAGCGAGACGAGGGTTGTGTCGCCGCCGCGCCTGGCGTTCTCGAGCAGGAAGTGGTCGTCAAGCAGGCCGTCGGTGACGAGCCAGGTGCGCCCGTCCATGTCGTCCAGCGCCTTGCGGACGACCGCGTCGGCAAAGGCGCCGCGGTCGCGCTCGAAGGTGGAGAAGCTCCAGAGCGAGGCGAAGCCGAGCGCGAAGGCAAGCACCACCATCGCCGCGAGGCAGGAAGGCTTGCCGCGGCGCATCCACCAGTAGGAGACCAGGTGGCCGGCGAAGAACGCAGCGAACGCGGAGGTGACGACCGGCGGCACGCCCCACGTCTCCATCATCGACGAGGGCGATAGCGGCGTCGCCACCGCTATTATCGCCACCAGCGACATCGCCGCCTGGAACGCGAACTGCACCAGCGAAAACGGCTCGTTGTAGACGCGGGGGGAGGAGAAGAGCACGACCACGAACGGAAGAGTGGCGAAGATGGCGACGAGCACCCAGCCCGGGTGCGTGTAGACCGAAAGGTCGACCGAGCAGTGGCGGAGGACGTCGTTGAAGGAGATGCCAAACGCCGTCAGGAAGACGAACACCGCGACCAGGAACACGCCGAGCAGGAGCGCGGGCGCGGCATAGGGACTGCGCCCCGAGAAAAGCTCGGTGCGGATGACGATGAAGATCGCCACCGGCATCAGCACCACGAAGAGGACCGAGTCGCAGAAGCCGGCCGCGGCAAGCGCGCCGAGGAGCACGAGGAAGAGGTAGGCGCGGCGGCGGGAACTCGCGCCGACGTAGGCGAGCAGTGTCGCGGCGCAGAGGAGCGCCCAGACCGCGTCGAAGAGGCGCGGCTCTAGGTGCGTCGCGGCGCTCCGCACCGCCGGGGTGAAGAGGAACACCAGCGCCGCGGCAGCGCCGGCGACGCGCGAGACCGGCGCCGCCATCGCGTCCACGTCCTCGCCGAAGATGTTCCGGCGCATGAACTTGAGCGTGCAGGCGTAGAGGAGCAGGACGGCGAGGACGCCGAGGACAGGGGCAATCGCGTTGCCGCAGCCAAGCGGACGCGCGAAGAACGCCATCAGCGGATACGGGGTGGATGCCGCGGCGTCGAGCCCGCGCCAGACCACCTGCAGGTGCGCGCTCTCGCCGGGATAGGCGTAGCTCGCCATCGAGAGGAAGTAGACGAGCGCCGCGAGCGCCGCGAGCGCCGCGCCGACCGTCCAGTCCCATATCCGTGCCTTCTTGCTGTCTGCCATGGCTCATCCCTCCTTAAGGATTGGATTTACACCTTCGCCAGCGCCTGCCTCAAGTCGGCAATAAGATCCTCCGGATCCTCGAGACCGATAGAAAGCCGGATGAGGTCCGGCGGAATGCCGGCCGCCTTGAGCTGCGCGTCGGTAAGCTGGCGGTGGGTGTGCGAAGCCGGATGGAGAACGCAGCTCCAGGCGTCGGCGACGTGGGTCACGATGCCGATGAGCTTCAGCGAATCCATGAACTTGATGGACGCCTTGCGCCCGCCCCTGATGCCGAAGGTCATCACGCCGCACGGCGAATTGCCGTCGAACTGCTTCCTGACGAGCTTGTGGTACTTCGAGCCCGGCAGCCCGGCGAAGTTGACCCACGCCACCTTCTTCTGGGCCTTGAGCCACTTGGCGATCTTGAGCGCAGACTCCGCGTGGCGGCGGATCCTGAGGTGGAGCGACTCGAGCCCGAGGTTCACCAGGAACGCGTTGAACGGCGAGGGGATGGAGCCGAAGTCGCGCATCAGGTGGGCGGTGCACTTGACGATGAAGGCCTGCTTGCCGAACGCCTTAACGTAGCTGAGGCCGTGATAGGACGCGTCGGGCTCGACGAGACCGGGGAACTTGTCGGCGTGCTTCGCCCAGTCGAAGTTGCCGGAGTCGACGATGCAGCCGCCGACCTGGCTGGAGTGGCCGTCCATGTACTTGGTGGTCGCATGGGTGACGATGTCGCAGCCGAAGCGGAACGGACGGCAGAGGATCGGGGTCGGGAAGGTATTGTCGACGATGAGCGGCACGCCGTTCTTGTGCGCGACACGCGCGAACTTGGCGATGTCGAGGACGCAGCCGGACGGATTCGCCACCGTCTCGCCGAAGACGCACTTGGTGTTGGGCCGGAACGCCTTCTGGATCTCCTTCTCGCTCGCGTCGGGGTCTACGAAGGTGAACTCGATGCCGAGCTTCTTCAGCGAGACCGCGAAGAGGTTGAAGGTGCCGCCGTAGATCTGCGCCGAGGAGACGACGTGGTCGCCGGCGTTGCAGAGGTTGAGGATGGCGAAGGTCGACGCCGCCTGGCCGGAGCTCGTCAAAATCGCGGCGACGCCGCCCTCGAGCGCTGCGATCTTCTTCGCCACCATGTCGTTGGTGGGGTTGGCGAGGCGGGTGTAGAAGTAACCGGGCGCCTTTAGGTCGAAGAGGTCGGCCATGTGCTGGGTGGTATCGTACTTGAAGGTGGTCGACGTAACGATCGGCACCTGGCGGGGCTGACCGCACTCAGGGCTGTAGCCGCCCTGCACACAGAGTGTATCAATTTTCATAGGTGTTGTGTATTTTACCAAAAAATCGGCCTCCCGTGTGAAAATACGACCGTCATTTCATTTCAAACCGCCGCAGAAACTGCCACGGAAGGTGCCGCAGCCTTTCAACCTTTCAACTTTTCAACTTCTCAATCGGCGTAGCCCAACTTTTCAACCTGTTTAACCGCCGCGCATTCTGCCGCGCAAACCGCCGCGAAATCCAATCACATTCCTTCAAACATTCTACGAAAGCGAGCAAGGGCCGTTTACACAGCCGCCGGGACAGGCCATAACTTCAAGGAAGTTCGCTGGAAGTTTGCCCGACGCGTACAGTTTAAGCATAGAGCATGTTTTGCGATCGATACCGTTAATCTGCTTCGATGAAAGCTGAAAACCGGGAAGCTTAGCCGTAGCCTCGGCTAAAACTGCCTCTGTGACTCCGCAACTGCGCGCAAAATTGCGAGCGGTTGCCGCAGCAGGACGGTCGATGGGATGCGCCTCGCAGGCGAGAACGTCGATTTTGCGACCGGCGAGAATCGCGCCGAGCTCTTCGAACGAAAGAACAAAATCAATCCCCTTGCGGCGGGCTTCGCTGCGCTTTGCGATGCAAGGCCCGATAAAGACCGTCTTGGCGCCAGGATTGGCCTCACGAACCATTTCGTGGGTATAGACCATCGGACTGGGCGTGAGAGAAACCTTGTCAATCAGTTCAGGCAGATGCTTGCCGACTAAATTTACGTAAGCGGGACAGCACGAAGTCGTCATAAAGGTCTTCGAATCCTGCTCCATACGCTCGAGAAATTCTGCCGTCTCGTGCTCCGTCGTCTTCTCGGCTCCGAGGGCAACTTCAATCACATCTGAAAATCCCGCCTTTATGCAGGCGGCCAAAAGCTGCTCAACCGTCCCCGGAAACTGTCGGTCCGCCGCAGGCGCGACCATCGCCACGAGCTTCTCGCCGCGCTTCATCGCAGAGAGAACCGAAACGATTTGGGAGCGCTCCATCACCGCGCCGAACGGACACGACATAAAGCACTTGCCGCAGAAGATGCACTTCGAAAAATCAATTTCGGCGACTCCGCGCTCGTTCTTGCGGATGGCTCCCACAGGGCAGGCCTCCTCACAAGGAACAGTCGTTTTGACTATTGCGTGATATGGGCAGGCCGAGATGCACTTTCCGCACTTGATGCATTTGGCGGCATCAATCTGAGAGCGTCCGTTCGTCACCGTTATCGCGTTTTTAGGGCAACTATAAACGCATGGTCTCGCGAAGCATCCACGGCAGTTGGACGTCGACACGACACGCGCATCGGGACAGCCGCTGCATGCCGGCGCACAGACGGAAAGAGGCGCCACCTTTCGCTCAAACTCACTGTCTTCGCTGATCTCGCGAGGCTCGCCGCCAATAATCTCGTCTAAATATTCACTAAGCGTTTTGGCTTCATCGCTTTCTTCTTCGGCGGAAATCCCGAGAAGCGCCATAAGTCTATACTTCAATACCGCGCGGTCATGATATATGCAGCAGCGCGAAGCGTCTGAATCTTTAGGGCGCAGTCTTATCGGAATCTGATCGATTTCCTCTCTGAGAACCCCGTTGTCGAAGGCGCGAACAAGACGGATCAAAAGTTCGCGACGAATGTAGGTAGCACCGTTAATCATGATTATTCGGCACCTTCGACCAGCTGATTGAGGCGGGCGAGAACCTTCTCGACAGAAGCGTTGCCCATAATCTCAGTTTCGTTGAACTTCACATAAGGAGCGCCGCCAAGGTGATCGCGCTCGCAGAGGCCGAGGCACGTCCTCGCCTGAATATCAACCTTGTCCTTCAAATTCTCAGGAAGCTCCTCTTCGATATTCATAAGTTTTGCGGCGCCCAGAAGATAGCAGGCGGTTCCGCAACAGATTTCAACTTTGATTTTTTCCATATCAGAATTTCCTTAATGAGTCCCGCCATCCAGTAGCCAGTGCAACACTCGTTGCGTAGCCCTGTGCTGACGAAGCTTTCTTGCTTGTTGTCGGTATTATAGCAGTTTTGGTTTGGGCTTGTAAAGCGGGCTTCAGCTGGAGATTCCGCCTTTCGGCGA
>SFPL01000091.1 GCA_004551905.1 Lentisphaeraceae bacterium | reverse complement strand
TAAAAGTCAAGTTTCGCGCCTCGCCCGCCCGGATTGGCTGCTGGACGCTGGCTGCTGGTTGCTGAAACACTTCCGACGCGTCAAAATTTCGTTCTCATCCGCGTCAGCGGGGAGAAGGAAATTTTGATGCGTCGGCCGTAGGGGACGACGTACGGCCGAGCGGGGCGGCCCCGGCACGCGTGCGGAAGCGGCCCCGGGAGAGCGCGGCGCCGGCGAGCAGGAGGACCAGCCCCGGCACCAGGAACACCTGGTAGCGCTCGGCGGCGCGCTCCGCCTCCTCGTTCTGCTCCTTCGCCGCCACCTGGCGGAGGAAGCGGCGGTAGATCGCCCCGAGCGTGGTCTCGGCGGTGCCGGCCGTCGCCAGCGGCACGTAGCGCCCGTTCGACGCCGCGGCGATCGCCTTGAGCGCGGCCTCCTCGAGCTTCACCTTCACCACCTCGCCGTTGTGCTTCATCGGCCCGCGGCCGTCAAGCGCCGGAACCGTCGCACCGACACGCGGGTCGCCGATGCCGACGGTGAAGATCGGGATGCCGCGCTTCTTCGCGAGCGCGGCGTTGGCGAGCGCCTCGCCGCGCAGGTCACCGCCGTCGGAGAGGAGGATGATCGCGTTGTGGTCGTCCGCCGCCGGGTCGAGCGCGTCCAGCGAGGCGCGGATCGCCGAGCCGAGGTCGGTCTCGCCGCGCGGCGCGGAGTCGGGCCCGAGCTGCTCGAGGGTGCTCCTGAGGAAGCCGCGGTCGGTGGTGAGCGGGCAGACCACCACGCCGGTGCGGCGGAAGGCGACGAGCGCGCAGCGGTCGCCCTCGAGCGAATCGATGAGGTCCGCGACGTCCGCCTTGGTGCGCTCGAGGCGGTTGGGGCGCACGTCTTCGGAGAGCATCGAGCGCGAGACGTCGATCGCCACCACCACGTTGCGGCTGCGCTCGACGTACTTCTCGGTCGCGCGGCCCCACTGCGGACGCGCCGCGGCGAAGAGCGCGAGGAAGAGCCCGGCGATGACGCACCACGCCTGCACGCCCCAGAGGTCGGCGCCCTTCGGCATCAGCCGCGCGCGGAGCGGCGCGGCCACGAAGCGCTCGAGCCGCTTTTCGCGGCGCGCGCGCAGAAACGCCCAGAGGAGCCCGGCGAGCGGGACGAGCGCGGCGACAACGAGAAAGACCGGATTCGCGAACCTCATCTTCTCCTCCCTACAGATGGCGGCGCAATAGCCGCCCGCCCAGCAGGATGCACGCGAGCGCCGGCAGGAAAATGAGCGCCTCCGGGTGGATGAGGTAGCGCTCCTCGAAGGAGAGCATCAGGATCACCACCATGTAGTAGCCGAGCGCCACCGCGAGCGAAATCGCCATGCCAATGGTGCTCTCCTTCCGCTGCGAGCGGATGCCGAGCGGGACGCCGACGAGCACGAAGCAGATGGACGCGAGCGCGAAGGCGAAGCGCTTGGCGAGCTCCACCTTGAGCGAGCTCAACTGCCGGCGGAGGTACTCCACGAGCTGCGCCTTCATCCCCTTCTCGTCCGGCGACGCCTTCACCTTCTCGATCTCCGCGCGCGTCCGCGAGATCTCGCCGAGCATGCCGCGGAAGACGAGGTCCTTGGCGCGGCGGTGGTACTTCCCCTCCTTGAGGACGTCCTTCAGCACGTAGGCGAAGCGGCTGAAGCGCGCCATCGTCGGGTGGCTCTCGTCCAGCGGGTCGACCGTCATCCCGTAGAGCTCGAGCGAGACGTCGCGCCCCTGCTGGGTGACGAGCGCCTTCTCGGCGGTGATCATGCGGTCGACCTTGGGGTTGGAGTAGTCGAGCGCGACGAAGTCGTGGAGCCAGTTGCCGTTCTTGGAGCCGAAGTAGAGCTTGACCCGCGGGAAGTCGTCGATGACGCGCCCGGGCTCGAGCACGCTCAGCCCGGCGCCCACGGATACGCGCGTCTTGAGCGTGCGCCGGACCTCGTGGCCGCGCGGCACCACCTCGTTGTTGACGTAGAAGCCGACGAGGGTGCAGAGGACCGCGAACGCCGCGGGCCACCTGACGACGGAGGCGAGGTGGACGCCGCAGGCGCGCATCGCGGCGATCTCGCCGTCCGCGCTCAGGCGGGAGAAGACGAGGATCGCGCCCACCAGGAGCGAGAGCGGCACCGACCACTGCAGCGTCTCGGGTAGCGACACCATCGCGAACTCGCCGACGAGCCGCATCGGCACGCCGTCCATGATGTAGCCGACGATCTGCACCAGCAGCCCGATCGTCAGCACGAACGAGAGGACGAGGAATGCCAGGACGAAGCTCGAGAGGAACGAGCCGAACACGTACCGTTCGATCGTCTTCACCGCCGCGCCCCCGTTCAGAACCTCAGCACGAAGTAGTTCTTCTTGCCGGCGCGCAGCACCGCCACGCCGTCCTTGACGTCGTCCGCGGCGAAGAGCCGGTTCGCGTCCACCTTTGCGTCGTTGAGCGAGAGCCCGCCCTGCTGGGCCATCCGCCGCGCCTCGCCGTTGGACTTGAACATGCCGGCCGCCGCGGCGACCGCGAAGACCGGCTTGCCGACGCAGTCGTCGAGCTTGACCGCCGCGCTCGGCACGTTCTCGGCTTTGGCGACGTCCGCGGCGCTCTTCTTCGCGTACAGCGCCTCGGTGGCCTCCTGCGCCTTCCTGAGCCCCTCCTCGCCGTGCACGAGGCGTGTCACCTCCTCGGCGAGCGCCTTTTGCGGGATGCGCGCCTCGGGATGCGCCTTCATCTCGGCCTCGAGCGCGGCAATCTCGTCGAGCGGACGCATCGAGAACACCTTGAGGTAGCGGATCGCGTCCGCATCCGGCGTCCTGAGGAAGTACTGGTACCAGTCGAAGACCGGCGTCATCGTGGCATCGAGGAAGAGCGCGTTGCCCTCGGACTTGCCGAACTTGCGTCCGGAGGAGTCGAGGAGCAGCGGGAAGGTGAGGCCGTAGGCGGTCTCGCCGCGCATGCGGTGGACGAGGTCGGTGCCGGCGGTGATGTTGCCCCACTGGTCCGCGCCGCCGACCTCCAGTCGGCAGCCGTAGTGGTCGAAGAGATGGAGGAAGTCGTTGCCCTGGAGGATCTGGTAGGAGAACTCGGTGAAGGTGAGCGCGCCCTCGCTCGCCTCGAGGCGCTTCTTCACGGACTCCTTCGCGAGCATCTGCGGCACGCGGAAGTTGATCGCGATGTCGCGCAGGAACTCGATGGCGCTCGTGCCCTTGTACCAGTCGTAGTTGTCCACCATCACCGCGGCGTTGGGGCCGTCGAAGTCGAGGATGCGCGAGAGGTTCTCGCGGATGCCCTTCTTGTTCTCCTCCACCTGCTCCACGGTGAGCATGTTGCGCTCGGCCGACTTGCCGGACGGGTCGCCGATGAGGCCGGTCGCGCCGCCGACGAGCGCAATCACCTTGTGGCCTGCGAGCTGGAAGCGCCTCAGCACGACGATCGAGACGAGGTTGCCGGCCTGCAGCGAGCGGGCGCTGGGGTCGAAGCCGCAGTAGACCGTGGTCGGTCGCTCCAGCGCCTGCTCGATCGCAGGGTCGGTCAGCGCCTCGACGAGGCAGCGGGCCTTCAGTTCTTCAATCAGTTTCATTGCTGCGTATTATACCAAATTTCGTGGTTCGTGATTCGCGGCCACTGGTTGCTGGCTGCTGAAGAATTCGCTATCGCTTAAGCTTGGGCGAAACAACCAGCGAAAGCGCCGAGTGGTCGGAGAGGCCCTGGGCGGGCTCGATGCAGGGCTCGCCCTGGAGGACGAAGCCGCGGGTCATGATGTAGTCGAGCGCGCTGTCGCCGTGGCGGGCGCTGGGGTGGGTGCCGCGGCGCTCCGGCGGCAGCGCGGCGAGGTGGTTGTCGAAGCCCGCGCCGGCGAAGAGCCCGAAGATGCTCTCCTCGGCGAACTCCTTGCGCCAGGCGTCGGCGTTCATGTCGCCGGCGACGATCACGTAGCGGCGCTTCTTGTTCTGGCCGACGAGCTGCTCGACCGCATGGGTGCGCTTCGCCCGGTTGAGCTCGCGGGTCTCCTTGGTGGTGGCGCCGTAGTTGGACTTGAGGTGCACCGCGTAGACGCGCGCGGTGACGGCGGGGGAGACGACGACGTCCGCGTAAGCGTAGCCGCGCGGCGGGGTCTCGCGCTTCTCGCTGTGCCAGGTGCTCCAGCCCCGGTCGACGACGGGCAGGGTGGTGGCGATGACGTCCTGCTGCTGGTCGAAGCGGTCGCGGCGGCGGTAGGCGGAGATGGAGGCGAGGCGCAGGCCGGGGATGCCGACGCGCTCGATGAGGTTCGAGGCGGAGCGAGGGCCGCGGACCTCGTTGAGGACGAGGATCACCGCGTTGGAGCCGGTCGGGTCCGCGGCGCGCAGCGAGACGGCGAGCAACTTGCCGGCGGCGACGGTAGTGGCGGCCTCGACGTCGGGGTGCGCGCGGTGCTCGGCGCGGCCGGACGGGAACCAGTTGCCGTTCCAGGTCATAATCGTGATTCGCGGCGCGCGGCTCGTGGCACGTTTGCCGCGCGGCGCGGCGTCGCCGCTCGCCGCAACGGCGACGACCAGGAGAAGAACCAGCGACGAAACAAATCTCTTCATTGAGGTGTATTAGCGGCCGGGCTTCACTCCTCCGGCAGGGAGAGGAGGCGGATGCCCATGCGGCGGAGCTTGTCGTTGCTCTTCTCCCAGAGCGCGATGACCTCCTCCCGCGGCGCCTTCGACTCCACCAGCGCGTCCAGCTCCGTCTTCGCGCGCGCGTAATATCCAATCTCCTGCTCCTGCCGCTGCACCAGACGCTGCCCGTACCCGATGATCGAGCCGCCGTCGGCCAGGAACTCGCGCAGCTCCTCCTTCATCCCCTCCACCATCGCCTTGATCTGCCGCGCCTCCAGCGAGTCGTCCTTCGTCACCCCGACCTTCCGCCCCAGCGCCTCGCGGATCTCGCGTTCCGTCGTGTTGCGCACGCTGACCGGCACCCCCGGCACCGCGAACCCGGCGAGGAAGCGCTCGCCCTCCTCCGAGAAGACGTCGCTCCAGCCGTCGAGAATCCCCTTCTGCACCACCGCCGCGTCGCCGATCACCTGCCGCCGCGTCGTGTTGCCGAACGCCGCGCCGACCTCGATCTCCTCCCTGACCGACGCGAAGAACGCAATCAGTCCGCACACCGCGCAGGCGAGCGCGCCGATGGCGATCCAGCGCTTCCCCTTGCCGAACAGCCAGTTGAAGAACCCCGGCGCCTCGCGCACCGCGCTCGGCCGGATGCCCCGCGCTTTCAGCGCCGCGAACGCCGCGTCGCGATCTGCCGCGCGGATCTCGCCCTGCCTCGGCTCGTTGTCGCTCGTCCGGTACTCGTAGAGAAATCGCATTGGTGCGAATTATACCATATTCCAGCGTCTATAGGGCGGTGGCGGGGATCACCGACACGTCCGAGGTGAGCGGAAGCGGGAGCTCGGTCGGGCAGACCACCGCACCGCGCGACAAAGGGACTCGCTTATGTCGCGCATCAGGTGGAATTGCTGCGAACCAGACAGCCAGAACATGCCGTTCTGTCCGCCGGACTGGTCAATCATGACCTTAACCGTAATCTCACGCGGCGGTTTGCGCGGCACTTCCGCGGCCTTCTGCACTTTACTGCACTTCTACTGCACCAAGGCCATATCCATATCACAGTCTAAAACATGATAATTTAGGTCAGCAACTGTAAATTTCGACTGAAATTTTCGTGCCATGTCTAAGGGTGAAGATTTTCGTTCCATTGCGCGTCCAGCGCAAGGAAAAGGTAGCAAGGAGAATAGGGGTGCGGGGGAAGGAGGAAGGAAGGGAAAACCAGCCCCGCGTCAGCGGGTCATACCGCCTTTCGCTTTCGCCAGGAGGTCGCGTTCCTCTTCGTCGTCTCGGGCTCAG
>SFPL01000090.1 GCA_004551905.1 Lentisphaeraceae bacterium | reverse complement strand
TGTCCCCGTCGGCATCCCGTCGGGTGGCTTGTCATGCCTTGAACAGGCTGTGCGGCAGGGTCTCGTCGCGCAAAACCGCTTACAAATGTCCACGGCGGCTCGGCGCAGCCGAGACGACGGGGGTATTTGTAATCCGTGGCAATATTACGAACCACGAACCACGAACCGCCAAATTATGGTATAATATAGCACCTAAGCAACTTAAGGAGAATAAACATGAGACCTGGATTCTGGCAGATTCTGATCATCGTCGCGATCATCGCGTTACTTTTCGGCGCCAAGAAGATCCCCGAGCTCGCGCGCTCGATCGGCAAGGCGAAGGGCGAGTTCAAGAAGGGGCTTGTTGAGGGCGAGAAGGAAGAAGAGGCGGCGGCCGAGGGCGAGAAGAAGCCCGAACCCGCCAAGGAATTGGCTTGACCGACCTCTTAAGAGAGCGGCTAAAGTCGCTTCCCTGCCGCCCCGGCTGCTATCTCATGCGAGATCGCCGGGGCAAAATCATCTACGTCGGCAAGGCCAAGAACCTGCGCCGGCGGGTGCAGTCGTACTTCCGCCCGCACGCGCGCCTGGCGCCGAAGGTGCGCTCGATGGTGGAGCTTGTGCACGACTTCGAGTTCATGACGGTGAAGAACGAGGCGGAGTCGCTGCTCACCGAGGCCTCGCTCATCAAGCGCCACAAGCCGCACTTCAACATCCTGATGCGGGACGACAAGCGCTACCTAGCGCTCAGGGCGGACGCCGCCTCGCCGTGGCCGCGCTTCGCCTGCTGCCGGATCGTGCGGGACGACGGCGCGCGCTACTTCGGCCCGTTCCCCTCCGCGCCGATCGTGCGCGCGGCCAAGGACTTCGTGGAGCGGCGCTGGGGCATCCGCTCCTGCGCCTGCCTCGAGCCGGACGAGGCCGCCCACCGCCACTGCCTCGCGAATGTGATCCGCTCCTGCAGCGCTCCGTGCCTCGGCTCGATTGCGCAGGACGAGTACCGGCACCGCTTCGACGAGGCGTGCGAGTTCCTCGACGGGAAACGTCCGGCGGAGATCGTTGCGCTGGAGGAGGAGATGCGCGCACGCGCCGCGGCGGGCGACTACGAAAGCGCCGCGCGGCTGCGCGACACCGTCGCCGCGCTCCGGGAAATGACCAAGGCGCACTTCGTCCGCCGCACACCGGAGATGCGCCGCGAGGCGGCTGCGCGGGGGCTTAGGGAGCTGGCCGCGGCGATCGGGCTCGCAAAACCGCCGCGGATCATCGAATGTGCCGACATCTCCAACCTCTTCGGCGAGTACAACGTCGCCTCGCTGGTCGTCGCGCGCGACGGGCTGCCGGACGGCCGCTACTACCGGCATTTCCGCATCCGCTCCTTCAAGGGGGCAGACGATCCGCGCGCGATGGCGGAGGTGGTGCGCCGGCGCTATGGTCCGGACTCCACCCTGCTCGCCTCTTCGCCGCGGGCGGACCTCTTCGTCTGCGACGGCGGCATCACCCAGCTCAGGGCGGCGCGGGCGGTGTTCGCCGAACTCGGCGTCGGCGACATCCCGACCATCGGGCTTGCGGAGCGCCAGGAGGAGATCGTGCTCGACAACGGCCGCGAGAGCATTCTGCTGCCGCGCGACTCGGAGGCGCTCTTCGTGCTGACGCGGCTGAGGGACGAGGCGCACCGCTTCGCCATCACCTACCATCGTTCGCTGCGCGACCGGGCGATCCGTGAGTCCGCGCTCGACGAGGTGCCGGGCATCGGCGCGGCGAAGAAGGCGAAGCTCCTGAAGCGGTTCGGGTCCGTGCGCGGGATCGCGCGCGCGTCCGCCGAAGAGGTCGCCGCCTGCGCCGGCGTGGGCCGGAGCGTCGCCGAGGCGGTGCTCGCCGCCGCAGGAAGCCGGCCTGGGAAAATGGTATAATCAACAAAACACAACCACCTCTGAGGGGGAGAGAAGATGAAGATAGGGGCGGGAAAGGTAATCGGAGCGGTGATGTTCGCCGCCGGCGTCGCGGCGATCTGGCTCTGGCCGAAGCCCAAGGCCGTGGCTCTCTTCAAGACGGCGCGGGCGAATCTCGCGGTCGCGAAGAAGGCGCTCGAGAGCTGCTCGCTCGTCGCGGACCCGTTCTATTCGGCGATGGCGGTGCCGATAATGTGCGGACTCGCCTTCGCGACGCTCCTCACCATGGTTGTCGTGCCGGTCAACTACGCGCTCCTCCACGGCGTGAGGCGGTGATACCGGTCGTTGGCCTACCGGCACGATGCAGTGAAGGCACCGGGCCCGCGCTTGGCACGGAAATTTGGTAAAATACGCACCTGTGAGTTTTGAGGTCATAAAGGAGGATGCGGGTTCGGAGGCGCGGCTGGGGCGGCTCGAGACTGCGCACGGGACCGTGGACACGCCGGTGTTCATGGACGTGGGCACGCTCGGCTCGGTGAAGGCGCTCGAGCCGCGCGACCTCGTGGAGCTCGGCGCCCAGGTGGTGCTCGGCAACACCTACCACCTGCTGCTGCGCCCCGGCCCCGAGGTGATCGCCGCCGCCGGCGGGCTCCACCGCTTCATGCGCTGGGACGGCCCGATTCTCACCGACTCCGGCGGCTTTCAGGTCTTCTCGCTCGCGCGGATGCGCAAGTTCACAGAGGAAGGCTGCCGCTTCAACTCCCACCTCGACGGCCATGAGTTCTTCCTCGGGCCGAAGGAGTCGATGGCGATGCAGCGCACGCTCGGCTCCGACATCGCGATGGTCTTCGACGAGTGCCTGCCGTATCCGTGCGACCGTGCGCGCGCCGAGGCGTCGGTGGCGCGCACGGTCCGCTGGGCGGAGCGCTGCCGCGGGGAGCCGTGCGCCGACGGCCAGCAGGTTTTCGGCATCGTGCAGGGTGGGGTCTACGGTGACATCCGCCGCCGCTGTGCCGAGGCGCTGGTGAAGATTGGCTTCGACGGCTACGCCGTGGGCGGCGTCTCGGTCGGCGAGCCGGAGGAGGAGATATACCGCGCGGTCGAGGCGAGCGTGCCGTTTCTGCCGAAGGACCGTCCGCGCTACGTGATGGGCCTCGGCGTGATGCGCCAGATGGCGGAGTGCGTCGCGCGCGGGGTGGACATGTTCGATTGCGTCATCCCCACCCGCATCGCACGCCACGGCACCGCGATTACGCGCCGCGGCAACATCGCGATCAAGGCGGCGAAGTACGCCTTCGACCAGGGCCCGGTGGAGGAGGGGTGCGAGTGCTACTGCTGCCGCACCTTCTCGCGCTCCTACGTCCGCCACCTGCTCGCGTGCGGCGAGATCCTGGGCCTGAGGCTGCTCACCATCCACAACGTCTGGGCGCTCAACCGCTTCATGGCCGACATGCGCGCGGCGATCGCCGCGGGGACGTTCGGCGAGTTCCGCCGCTCGCTCCCGCCGGCATAGCAACGAACCACGAATCACGAACCACAAAACACCAAGAAAGGAACAACCAGCAAATGAACAATAACTGCTTCATCCTCTGCGACGCCGCGCCTGCCGCGGCTCCAGACGCCGCCCCGGCCGCCGCGCCCCAGCAGTCCGGCGGCATGGGCATGATGGTACCGATGCTGCTCATCCTGGCGATCTTCTACTTCATGATGATCCGCCCGCAGCAGCGCAAGGAGAAGGAGCGCCAGAAGATGATCGAGGAGCTCCGCGCCGGCGCGAAGATCATCTTCGCCGGCGGGCTCATGGGCGTCATCCAGGAGGCGACCGAGAAGACGTTCAAGGTCGAGATCGCCCCCGGTGTCACGGTCGAGATCGCGCGCTCGAGCGTGACTGCCGTCATCCCGCCGGAGACTCCCGCTGCGAAGTAGTTCCGGATGATCAAGCGGGGGATATACGGCATCGAGTACTTCCCGACGCGGCAGAACGACCGGCAGTCGGGCGGGCTCGGCTGCATCGTCGCCGCAGTTGCCGCGCTGGTGCTCGTTTCGCTGGCGTGGACGCTCTTCTCGCGCCTGACCGGCAGCGAGGACGAGCCGCCGCCCCCGCCGGCGCTGCCGCCCGTCGCGCCCGAGCAGTCCGCCCCCGCCGAGCCGGTGAAGCCAGCGCCGCCGGACGAGACGCTCCGCACCGGCTTCGGCAAGCGCCCGCCGCAGCTCCGCAACCTGCTCATGCGCCTCGAAGAGGCGGAGCGCAAGGGAGACGTGGAGATGGGGATTACCACCATCGAGGCGATCCGCGCCCTGCCGGGCTCGCCGGCGGCGGATATAGACGACAATCTCGCCCGCCGCCTCGGCGCACTCAACCTGCGGCGGCTCTTCGAGCTCAAGAGCGCCCAGTGGGTGAAGCAGGTCGCGGTGAAGCGCGGCGACTCCGCCTCGCGTATCGCCGCCGAGAACGGCTCCACGCTCGCCTCGATGGTGCGGCTCAACGGCGCACGCGACCTCTCGAAGCTGCGCATCGGCGAGAAGGTCAGCGTGATGGACCATCCGCGCTTCCGGCTGGTCGTCCACCGCCGCACCAGGCTCGCCGACCTTTCGCTGAACGGCAAGTTCTTCCGGCGGTACGATCTCTCGTCAGGCGTCTTCGGCGCCCCCGGCGCCTACGAGGTGACGCTGCCGGTGCGCTCGTTCTGGAGCGCGCTCGGAGTCTCCTTCGGACCCGTCGACAGCGCGGAGATAGAGATGCTCCTGCCTAAGGGATCGTCGGTGCTGGTGTCGGAGCTGTAGCGATGCGCATCGTCGGCGGAGACTTCGGCGGCAGGCGGCTCAAGGCGCCGCGGACGGACGCGGTGCGCCCGACCCAGGACAGCGTGCGCGAGGCGCTTTTCTCCATGCTCGGCGCGGCGGTCGCGGGCGCCGACTTCCTCGACCTCTTCGCCGGCTCGGGCGCGGTGGGCCTTGAGGCGCTCTCGCGCGGCGCGAAGTCCGCGACCTTCGTCGAGCTCGACCGCCGCCACCTCGCCGTCGTCCGCGAAAACGCCGCGGAGCTGGCGGCCGGGCGCGACGCGCGCTTCGTCGCCGCTGACTGTGCGCGCTACCTTGCGTCCTACTCCGGCCCCGGCTTCGACATCGCCTTCTCCGACCCTCCATACGCGCTCGCGGCGGAGACCGGATTCGCCCCCGCCCTCGCAGCCGCCGCGGGACGCGGCGTTGTGCGTCCCGGCGGACTCTTTGTCGCCGAGATGGCCGCCGCGCAGGGCGCGGATTCCGTCCCGGGCTGGGAGCTCGTCCGCGACCGCGTCTACGGCCGCACCCGCCTCGCGATCTGGCGTCGCGCGGTCTCGCGGCCGCCTACGGGTTCCTGAAGTCCCGGCGCCGAATATGGTATAATACGCCCATGGACATGATAGAGACACTCGGCAAGGCGGGGATCATCCCCGTCATCGTGATAGAAAGGGAAGAGCAGGCGATTCCGCTCGCCAAGGCGCTGGTCGGCGGCGGTCTGCCGGTTCTGGAGGTGACGTTCCGCACCGCCGCGGCGCCGGCGGCGATCGAGGCGATCCGCCGCGAAGTGCCGGAAGCCGTCGTCGGCGCGGGAACGCTGCTCGACGAAAACATGGTGCGGCGCGCGAAGGCGGCCGGCGCGGTCTTCGGCGTGGCGCCGGGCTTCGACCCGGCGGTCATCGCGGCGGCGAAGGCGGAGAACCTGCCGTTCTGCCCCGGCATCGCCACCGCGAGCGAGCTCAGCCAGGCGCTCACCGCCGGCTGCCGGATGGTGAAGTTCTTCCCGGCCGAGGCCGCGGGCGGCGTGAAGATGATCAAGAACCTGCTCGGCGCCTTCCGCTTCACCGGCGTCAAGTTCATGCCCACCGGCGGAGTCAAGCCGGACAACGTCGGCGACTACCTTTCCGTTCCGGAGATCGTCTGCTGCGGCGGCACCTGGCTGGTGCCGAAGGACGCGCTGGCGGCGGGCGACTGGGCCGCGATCGGCAAGCTCGCCGCCGAGGCCGCGGCGATCGTGGCGCGCCTGCGCGGCTGAGCCATGGAGTTCTGCGGCCACGACTTCGCCGACGCGACGCTGCTCGCCGAGGCGCTTACCACGCCGTCGTGCAGGATGGCGGACGCCGCCGTGCGCGACAACCAGCGTCTCGAGTTCCTCGGCGACGCGGTCCTCGGCATGATCGCGGCGGAGCGGCTCTACGCCGCAATGCCGGGCGAGAACGAGGGCTCGCTCACCGTACGCCGCACCCGGATGGTCTCTACCGCCGCGCTCGCCGCCGCGGCCGCACGCGCTGGAATCGCCGCGCACCTGAAGGTCGGCCGAGGCGCACCGCCGGTCGCGGAAGGGTCCAAGACCCTCGCCGACGCGGTCGAGGCGGTCATCGGCGCGGCGTACCTCGACGGCGGGATTGACGCGGCGCGCGAGGTGTTCGTGTCGCTTGGCCTCGGCGAGGAGTCTGCGGCGGCCGAATGGGGCGGCAACCCCAAGGGAGAGCTGCAGGTGCGTGCGCAGGCGATGAAGCCGCCGCGCCGTCCCGAGTACACGCTCGTTTCGGTGGCGGGGAAGTCCCACGAGCCGGTCTTCACCTCTCGCGTGAGGGTCGAGGGCATTGGCGAGGCCGAGGCGTCCGCCCGCACCCACAAGGAGGCGGAGGCCGCCGCCGCCGCCACGCTCCTGAAATCCCACGGATTACAAATCCCTAATTCTTCGCACAGGTAGGCCGTAGGAGGCGACCTTTGTCCACAGGGCCGGGATGGCGTCGCGCCATCCCGGCCCGTCCTGCATATTTTGACTTTTTTGCAGATTCCCCCTTGACTTTTG
>SFPL01000089.1 GCA_004551905.1 Lentisphaeraceae bacterium | reverse complement strand
CTGTCCCCGTCGGCATCCCGTCGGGTGGCTTGTCATGCCTTGAACAGGCTGTGCGGCAGGGTCTCGTCGCGCAAAACCGCTTACAAATGTCCACGGCGGCTCGGCGCAGCCGAGACGACGGGGGTATTTGTAATCCGTGTCCCCCAGCCGCTGCGGTTGACAGGTTCGGTGGGATTTGGTAATATTCTCACTGTGAGGGCTGAAAACAACCTGATTCTGCCGGGAGCTGGCCTTTTGACCGCCTCTCTCAGTCGTTCACATACCCAAAACCCAGCTGGAGGATCTAGATGAACATGGTCAAGAAACTCGTGTGTGGTGTCATTTCTGCCGCGTTCGCGCTGGGCGCGGCGAGCGCGTGGGCGTATGACTACAATGACATACCTGCCGCCTATGAACCGGTGAAGATGCTCATCTCCTCCGGGGCGCAGTACATCAACACCGGCTACACGCCCGGTACCACGACTTCGATCCAGATGGAGTTCGACACCGGCACCTACGCCCACGACACCGCCTTCTTCGGCACTGCCTGGAGCCAATACCGCTGGCTCTTCATGCAGGGCAATAAGGGTGGGGGAGATACTTATCGTTTCTTCGGCAATGACAACAACACCGACATCTTGTGCGTTGACAACAAGGACGCCTCTTTGACCATCGGCGGCGGCAGCCTGACGCTTGAAGTTGACGGTGCCTCCTCCACCAAGTCCGTCACGCTCACCAACAGCGGCGGAACGCTTTACATCTTCTCTGCCGGCACGAGCAACTACAGTTCCTTCGGGCTAAAGTCCTTCGAGATCAGCCAGGGCGGCTCCGTTGTCCACTACTACCTGCCGGCGGTGCGCCGGTCGGACAGCAAGCCTGGTCTCTACGACTGCGTCACAGGCGTGTTCTTCGTCAACCTGGGCACCGGGGCCGACTTCACCTACGAACCCCTCGCCACCAGCAGAATGACCGTTACCCTCAGCACCGGCGCAGTCGAATTCAACCCAGCCGACCAGACGCTGCCGGCGGTGACCGTCACCGACACCGCATCTGGTGCGCCGCTCTCCGAGGGCACTGACTATACCGTCTCCTACTCCAACACCACCTGGGCCGGAATCGCGTGGGCATACGCGACCGGTGCCGGCACTTACGCCGGCGAGGTCGCCAAGGCAAGTTTCCAGATCACCTCCGACATCGTCCTACCGCGCGGTTACCAGAAGCTCGCGTCGATTGCCGCCACCGGAAATCAGTACATCACGACCGGCATCCAGCCCGGCACGACCACCACGGTGGAGATGGACTTCAACACCGGGCCCTATCAAGGAGACACCACTTTCTTCGGCCAGAAATGGGATAGCAACCAATATCTCTTCATCAAGCAGAACAATGCCTACAGGTTCTATGGGGCCGCAACCACCGTCGGCTCCCTTAAGAATAACACCGACTGCCATCTCACCATCAACGATTCCGACCAGCTTATCCTCGACTACGGCTCAACTGCAGTCACCACCACCATCTCCCGTAAATCCAGCAGCGAGCTCTTCAACATCTTCGCCGACTGCGTCGGCAGCCACAAGGGTTCCTGGACGCTCTATTCGCTGCAGATCAGGAAGGGCGGAGTCCTGGAGTGCGACTTCGTGCCCGCGCGCCGCGAGGAGGACGGCGCGGTCGGCCTCTACGACCGCGTGTACGATGTCTTCTACGCCAACGTCGGAACTGGCTCATTCGTTGCCGGCGAGCGCGTGGACCAGATCTTGCAGGTCGCGCCCATCGCATCTGAAGACTACGTGGCCGGAGAGCCGGCGTGCCCCGAGCCGGTTGTCACCAGCTTGTTGACAGGCGGAACACTCATAAAGAACACCGACTACGAAGTCTCCTACACCGACAACGCCGCGCCGGGCATCGCCACGGCGATCGTGACCGGCAAGGCGGGGTCGCTATACGAAGGCGCGACTTCGGAAGTGGAGTTCGTCGTCTACCAGACGATGTACGTGAACCCGTCCGCGGCGGATCACGTCGAGCCCTACACCACCCGCGAGACCGGCGCGGCCACGCTCGCGGACGCCATCGCCTGCGCCAACGCGTCGAACTGGGCGGCGAAGATCGTGATGGCCGCCGACAGCTACACTGGCTCCGGCTATACCCTCTCCACGCCGATCATGGTGGTTGGCGAAACCAGCGACCCCAAGGACGTGGTTCTTACCGATTCCGTCAATGGATCCCGCGCCTTTACCATCGACAACAAGTATGCCGGCGTCTGCAACCTGACCATTACCGGCACGGGTTGGCGCACCTCTTACAGCAATGGCACCATATCGTATGGCGGCCATATCAAGATGAGCGCGGGCAAGGTGGACAATTGCGTCATTTCCGGCGGCTATGCCGCTGGAAACCATACTGGCGGCTGGGGTCGCGGATTCGGCGGCAACGTCTATATGTCCGGCGGCTCGCTCACGCGTTCGAAGATTAGCGAAGGACACGGCGCCGGCTATATGTCCAACTCCACCGACGACAACCATACTGGCCGGGGCTCTGGTGTCTGCGCCGAAGGGGACGCTGTAGTTGACAGCTGCCTTATCTACGCCAACGGCAACGAGTCCCGCACCCTCGGCGGCGGCATCTGCCTCGGCGAGAACGCCATTGCCGCCAACTGCACCATCGTCGACAATACGACCGGCACTGGCACTGCCGGCTCGGGGATTTACATTGCCTCCTTCAGCGCCGAGGCGGTGAACTGCGTTGTGTACGGGAACGGCGGAACCGAGACCTCCGAGTTGGGCGGCGTCAACCTCGGTCGCTTCTCGCACTGCGCCTCGTCCATCACCAACGCGTCGTGCGCGACCTGGTATCTGATCGACGAAACCGCGTTCGTTGGATACCCGGTCCAGGACTTCCGACTTACCCCGTCGTCGCCGCTGACCGACCACGGCACCGTGTCGGCGCCGTATGACGGATGCGTGGCGACTGACTGCTTTGGCAATCCGCGCAAGTCGGGTCTTGCCTACGACATCGGCTACTACGAGATTAACCAGTCGCAGGTAACCTGCTCGGCGCTGCCGGCATCCTACGGCTACTTCGCCGGCAGCAACCTTACCTTTACGGTCTCGGCGATTGGTGGCAGCGGCAGCTACCTCTACCGTCTCGACTTTGGCAACGGCACCACCGTCGATACCGCCAATACGCAATACGCCTACGCCTATCCGGCTGCAGGGCTCTACACCGCGCGCGTTGCGGCGTCCGACGACGGCGGCAATACCTGGAGCGCCTGGGCCGACGTCCCCACCCAGATCGCCATCGTTCCCGCGGTAATGTACGTTGACTCGGCGAACGCGAGTCCGGTGTACCCCTATGACACGCCGGCGAAGGCGGCGAAGAAGATCGCCGACTGCCTCGTGGCGATGACGAACAACGCCTCGGCCAACCTCGGCGCGGTCGACGGTGGCACCATCCGCGTCCTCGCCGGCACCCACGCCGAGACCGGCCTCCAGCTTGCCTGCGGCGTCACCGTGTGCGGCGACACCGGCAACCCGGCGGACGTCGTCATCAACGACAGCGTCAACGGCTCGCGTGCATTCACGATGAGCCATGCCGGCGCGGTGGTCAGGGACCTTACCGTCAGCGGCACCGGGGTCAGCAACTGTAAATTTCGACTGAAATTTTCGTGCCATGTCTAAGGGTGAAGATTTTCGTTCCATTGCGCGTCAGCGCAAGGAAAAGGTAGCAAGGAGAATAGGGGTGCGGGGGAAGGAGGAAGGAAGGGAAAACCAG
>SFPL01000088.1 GCA_004551905.1 Lentisphaeraceae bacterium | reverse complement strand
GCTCGTCGGGGGATACGACTGCTGAAACACTTCCAACACGTTAAAAAACGATTCAGGGGCCCCGAAGGGGAAGAATCGGTTTTTAATGCGTTGGCCGTAGGTGAGATAAGGGTGGGGTTGACAAAGCGGCCGGGGATTTGCTAAAATACAAACATGTTTTTCGAAAGTAGCAATATTCTACAGGGGGGGGGGGGGGGTAAACTTAACAGTTTTCTCGCCTCTTTATTTGCATACTCAAATTTCAACAGGAGAAGCAATATGAACGGGGTGAGAAAACTCGCATGTGGTCTTTTATGTTTTGCGGCTTTTGCCGCGGCAAGCGTTGTCCGCGCCGACAATGTCTGGACGTACTACGCCGCCGGCGCTAACGGCAACCCGGCGGATGCTGCCTGTGTCGTCCACGGCGAGTGGATCATCAAGACCTCTAACACGAACCCCGAAAATGGAGTACTTTGGCTTGACCTGATCGTTTCCGCACCGGCGGACGGCATTCTCGACTTGCGCGATGTCGTTCTCGTCGGGACTAACGGCAAAACTGTGCTCAACAATGTCCCTGTGACGAGTTTGAGATTTCCCAGCAACACTAGCAAGGGCTGGGATTCCGCCAATATTGTTGAAGTCTATGCGAACAACCTCGCCAGTTACGAGGAACCGTTCGGGCGCAGTGGCACGGCCAACACCCGTCTCATGCATCTTGCGAGCAAAACGATGACGGCAATCACCGGCCGCTACTGTAACCTTACGAACCTCGTCCTGAACATGCCGAATGCGACGGCCTGGAGTGTTAGCGGTTTCCACAACTGCTCGCTCACGAATGACATCGCTGAAATCGTCCATCCCTGGCTACGGACGATCGGAAACAGCATGGGCGCCCTTGGCGCCGGCGTGACTGGGACGCTTGTCCTCACGAACCTGTATGACTGCGGGGGCCAGGGTATTTTCCCGGTCGGAGTTTCAGCAGGGCACTTCGTGTTCAACGGAACTGACTTCCAGACGCAGCCCTTCCGCGGCGCGTCGGGGCTGAGGGACTTCGAGCTTGTCGCGCCCGTCTGCACCAACTTCAACCTCGGCTACAACAGCAGCAACGTAACCAACATAGTTCTCGACGCTCCGCTCGTCATATCTACGCACAACAAGACGCAGCTGCCATTGGTCTCGAGGGCGAAGTCATCCGTCTGGTTCAAGAACGCCGCGCTCGGCATTGATGTGGTGCGGGCGATGGTTTCGGGCGTAACGGCGGTCGCTTCGAACCAGAACCAGGACAAGTACTGCACGATCTACTGCTCGAAGAGGATGGGGTGGAAGAAACTCGCCTCGCCGCTTGAAGGTGCCTATGAGCCCGCGCTCGCGCCAGACGGGTGCTTCGGCGTTCTTGCGGATGCGAGCGGCAACCGGCGGGCATGGATGGTCCACCGCGATTCGCCGCACGACGAGCGCCCCGGGTTTGTCTATTATCTCCGCTGACGCCGGAAACCAAGGTGGATGGACTCCGTAGTGAGAAAACAGGTCTTGTCTAACCGAGATTTGGTAGACTACGCTACTGTTCAGCCAGCATCAAACGGCTCAGCCCCTTCTGTATATGCTTTTACTGTATATGCCGCAGGGCGCGGGGTCGTTAGACGCGAACAAATCCGTTTATTACTTCCTACCGGATATAGTACACCGATCCAGTGGGCTGGATCATCGTCGCCCACGGCGTATTGCCGTACGCGCCCATGTTGACGCGGCGGCCGTTGTAGCCGGCCGGCTCGCGATGGTATTCGCTGTCGGGGTCGCCCTTGTCGATGCACGGCGACTTCACGCCACGAGAGTAAGTGGTCACCAGTGAACCCGTCGCCTCGTCGTGGTAGCCGATCCCGCCGCGCAGATGCACGTTAATGGCCGATAGGCCGTCGGCGGCCGACGGATTGAAGAAGGTAAATCCATTGCGCTGCACATTCGCGGACACTGTCTCAAGGTCGGTCACCAGCAGGGGATCCGCGAACTTCACGCCTTCGCCCAGGACGAGCGCCGCACGCGTCGCGTCCGAAAAGGCCGTCTGCGAATCACCGAAAAGCGTATGGTCAACCGAAGCTGAGCCGTTCGGCTTCAAGTCGATATCCGTCCCGACCTGGCTGTAAAGGCCCTTGAAGTTCCCGAAGAAAATGGAGTTCTTCACCTGAATCGCACCCTTTTCGACGTTGATCGCCGTCGGACTCGCCCACGAGTCGACGAGGTTGTAGGCAAAAGTGCAACCGTCGAAGAGCACCGTCGCCTCCGCACTGCCAAGAAACACGCGCACGACACCCGCTCGGTCCGGCTGCTCCTCCTCGAAGCCCTGCCCGTTGCTCCCCTCGCCCGAAGCGGCCGAAATGCCTCCATGCGACTCTTGGTTCCCGACGAACGCGCAGGAGCGGAACACGCTACCCCCGGATGCCCCCGTAAGGAGAATCAGGGACCCGCGGCTGTATGGGGTTGAATCCATCCGGCGGGCGCGAGCGGTTCCGCGGTTTGCCGCGAAGCGGCACCGCTCCACCGTCACAGGCGCATCGGCCGCATAAAGGACGATTCCATCCGCCCCGTTGCGATAATGCCCTGACTGCCCCTGGACAACCGACATCATGACGCCGTTGGTGACAAAGCACGTATCGCTGATCGTCAGGTGTCCCAGTGACGAGGCGTAGATCACACGCCCGGCCTCGTTGACATCGGTCCGGCCAGGCGTCGCATATGAATGACCGGAAAAGACGCAGTTCGAGATGGAGACCTTCGCCTGCCCGCCTCCGGACAGGTACGCACCCGACCCGTTGGAAGAAAGCCAGTTCCGGGCGTTGCTCCTGAATGCGCAAGAGGCGATGTCCAGGTCTCCGGCGTCGCTCTTCTCGACGGCTCTGACCCCTGAGCGAATGAAGTCAATGCGCTCAATCGACATGGGGGCTGACACCCCGTTCTTCAGGTTCAAGATCTGATAGGCGTTCATGCCGTCCAAGACGGAGCGAAGCCCCGCCTGACGATCCTCCGGACCATTCTCGATGCCCTTGAATCCGCCGCGGAGCGCAACCGCATTCGTCGGGGTGAACTGAACCGCGTCTTTCGCCAGCTCAAAGTCACCGGCCAGCCATATTTCCTTCTCCCCATCCCAGTGCTCCAGCGCCTCCGCAAACGAAGGATAGGCGTCGGTCCAGCTGCTGCCGTCGCCCCGCCCTGTCGCACCGACGCGCACGTGGACGACCTCCGGGCCGCCGCCCTTGCCGTACCACGGCGGATAATCGCCGTGCACCTGCGCCTCGGCGTCCTTCACGACGATGGCGGCCGAGGTCGTCAGGGTGATGCGCACGCGCATAAGATCGCCCTCCCTGTAGTAATCCACGTCACGAATGACGATCTGATCGCCGTTGTGGCAGCCGACTCGCCTGCCGACTAATATCCAGTCGACGCCGTTGGTGGAAATCTCCACGCCGACATCGGCGGTATAATCGCCTCCCGCGGGATTAGAGTCGAGGGCAAAGGACACGACCGGCTGGGAATACCCGTCCGGGAACTTGACCTCCAGCGAGCCCGACTTGACGCACGGCTTCGCCTGTGCGACGCTCTTCGACGCTTCGGCGGTGCCCGCGTAGAAACCGAGATTCAACCGCGCACCGTTCGGCTCGGGCTCGTCCGCCCACTCCTGCCTTTCGGGATCTCCTGAGTCAATTGCGGGAGACTGGACGTTGGCCACGTGCTCCTCGCCCGCATTGTCAAAGTATCCGGATTTCGACAGCACGTGGAGGTCTAGATTGACGCGTATCGCCAGCGCCGATGCCGAATAGTCGTAATAGGTGTAGTTTCCATAGGTCTTTGCCAGATCGCGAACCGCTTCAAAATCCGTCACGAACCGAGGATCGCCGAACACCAGGTTCGCCCCTCGCTTGATCTGCGTCGCGGGTGAGGGCGCGTAGATGCTGGACTGGGAATCCTCCGAGAAAAAAGAGTAGTCGACGTCCAGACGCCCGTCTGCCTTCACCTCGATGTCCTTTCCTGCCGCAGAGCTAAAGTACTTGCCGACCATTGCGCCGTAGAAGATCGAGTTGCGCACCTTCGCCGTGCCCCTCTTTACGGTCAGGCCCGGCGAGGCGCTCGCCGTATCAGCCAGGTTGTAGGCGAACGTGCACCTGTCGAAGTCAACCGTCTGAGCTGTTGCGCCCAGCATCAGCACGACCGTTCCGCCATAGGCCCCCATGGCACTCCCTGCCGTCGTGGCGTGGGAGGAGTAGTTTCCAGCGAAAAGGCAGTTCGTAAAGCTGCTGCCGTCGCATCCGCCCTCGAGGTAGACAATGCCGCCCTTGCGGCTCGCATCCTTGTCGCCTTCGTCGCGATTCGCGGCGCGGTTGGCGAGGAACCTGCAGTTGCGCACCTTTACGCAAACGCCATTCGCGTAAATCGCCGCGCCGCGGAAGTTGTTGTTCCCCGCCCATTTGCTGTCAAGCAATCCGTTGGGCGACACGCCGTTGGTCACAAAACTGCAACCCTCGAAAACTGCGGAACGACCCCCAGAAATCCACGCGCCGAATCCTTGTCCGGCGTCACCAATGTCAGAAGATATGTTGTAGTTCCGGCTAAATTCGCAGTTCCCCGCGAACAGGCAGTTTGAAAAGGCGACGTTGCTTGAGGAAGTCCCCATGATGCTGGCGCCCCGGCCGTTGACCTTCTGGGCGACCGATGTGCCGTTCTCCGTAAACCTGCAACGGTCGAATACGATGCCAGGGTTAGACGCCGTCGGGACGAATTGCCCCTTGGACGTGAACTTGGTCGTGATCCCCTTGTAAACGCCCTGCGAATACGCGCGATGGAAGCCGATCCGCCTGTAGACGTAGCTGGCACCGGACTCATTCGAGTCCGCGACCAGCAGTTGCGGAACCGACGTCCGGTCCGCTCCCTCCAGGACTGAAAGCGAGCCGTCGGCGGCCAGAGTGGAATCATCCGACCCCAGAAGACCGCCGTTCCACGTCACGGCAACGGAATTTGTGCACGGATGGTCGACTTGATAGGTTCCTGCCTTGAGCAAGAGGGTGTCTCCCGGCAGCGTCGCTGCGGCGCAGGCTTCCGCCAGCGTCATTGGGCTCTCCCACGTTTCGCCCGTGCCGCCACCCTTCGCCTCGGCGGTGACACGATAGGTCGTCGCCGAAGACGCGAGCGATGCAACCGCAACGGCCGCCGCAAGGCAAACCGTCCTAACCGTATTTTGCTTAACTGCGTTTTCCATCGTCGCACGCCCCCCCCCCCCAGAATTGGGGATGCAGGATTAATGTCCGGCTCGAGAAGCCCCAAGCCCGATGTCTTTCATGTGAACGGTGACGGAATTCGTCGTCGACGAATCGGGACCTATGAAGACCGTGAAGTCGCCGGGCTCGACCGTGCGGATGCAGTTCACGTCGTAGAGCGCGAAGGATTCGTCCGTCAGGTCGAAGGACACGGTCCGCCTCTCACCAGGCTTCAGCGTGACGGACGCGTACTCCTTCAGCTCGCGCTCGCGCGTCAGGACGCTCGCCTTCTCGTCCCGCACGTAGACCTGCACGACCTCACGTCCCTCGCGCGCGCCCGTGTTCGTGACGTCGACCTCGACGCGGACCGCCTCGCCCGCCTTCGGCGACGGAGTCACCACGCGCGGCTTCGAGTAGGCGAACGTCGTGTAGGAAAGCCCGAAGCCGAACGGGAACTCGGGATCGTTCGGGATGTCCACGTAGCCGAACCCAATCCACTGCCGCCGTTTGCGGTAGGTGAGCGGGACCTGCCCGACCGCGCGTGGGATTGTCTGCGAAAGTTTCGCGGACGGATTCACCTTCCCCGAGACGATATCCGCGACCGCATCGCCGCACGTCGTCCCCGGGAACCACGCGTAGAGGAGCGCGTCGCAGTTCGCCAGCACCTCGGCGAGCAGGACGGGGCGCCCCGCGAATACGACCGCCACGACCCTGCGACCCGTCGCCTTGAGACGCTTCAGCTCGTCCAGCTGGTCCCGCGGCAGTTCGAGCGAACCCCGCGCCGGCCCCTCCCCTGACCAGCCACGCGGCTCGCCGAAGGCGTAGACGACCGTGTCCGCGCCCCACTCGAGCTTGCACGTGTCGCCACTCCAGCCGATCTCGCCGTAGCCCCAGGCGCGCTCCATGCCCTCGCGGACGGTCACCGTGTCCTCCGGCCGGCCGCTCTGCGCCCACTGGCCGAGCACCTCGGCGCGTTCGTCGGCGTAGGGTCCGCACACCCACACCTTGTTCGTGAGTGAGAGCGGCAGCACGCCGTCGTTCTTCAAAAGGACGATCGACTCGCCCGCGAGTCGGCGGACTGTCGCGAGAACCGCCGCGTCGCATCCGTTCGTCTTCGTCGGGTCTCCGCGCCCGAACGGGTCCTCGAAAAGCCCCGCGCGGATTTTCATCGCGATCGAGCGGACCGCCTCGCGGTCGATGAGTTCCTCCTTCACCTCGCCGCGGCGGACGAATTCGATGAGGTTCGTGAAGCCGGCGTTGAACATCGAAAGCCCGATGCCGCCCTCGCAGATCGCGCGGCGCGCGCTCTCGGCGGGCGACGAGGAGACCCCCGCGCGGTAGGCGTGAGCGAAGGTGTCCCAGTCCGTCATGTAGACGCCGTCGAACTTCAGCTCGTTGCGCAGGAAATCACGCAGCCCTGGCGAGAACGTTGAGTACGTCGCGTCATAGCCCGTGTAGGAGCACATGACCGACGCAAGCCCCGCGTCGATCATCCAGCGGTAGGGCACGAGGAACGTCTCGTAGACCTCGCGCTTTGAGAAATCGCGCATGCGGCAGTCGACGCCGCCGTAGGAGGCCGCGTAGCCCAGGAAGTGCTTGCCGCAGGCGAGGATATGGCGGTTTGAGGCGATGTCCGCCGCAGTCCGGCCCTGGAAACCCCGCACACGCGCAGCGGCGAGGCGTCCGGAGAGGTAGGGGTCCTCACCGCTCGTCTCCATGACGCGCCCCCAGCGCGGATCGTCCGCGATGTCGACCATCGGCGCGTAGGTGAGCGTCTCGCCGAACCAGCACGCCTCCTGTGCCGCGGCGGACTCCGCCTCCTCGATGAGCGCGTCGTCCCAGCTGCACGCCGAGGCGAGCGGAATCGGCGCGATGACGCGGTAGCCGTGGATCACGTCCGCCTGGAACGTAGTCGGGATGCGAAGACGGCTGTTCTCGATGACGTACTCCTGGATCGCGCGGCGGTCGGCGAGCGAAAGCGCGGAGATGACGTGTCCACACGCACCCGCGTCAAACTGACGCTTGAGGTCCGCGAGCGTCCCGGTCGCAAGCGTCATCTCGTTCACCTTCTCGCGGAGCGTCATCTTCGCGACGATCTCCCGCGCCCGCGCGTTGACGCGCTCCATCTCGAACGCATCGCCAAAGGCCGCCGCACAGGCCATCGCCGCGACAATTACAAACTGCGCCCTCACTTCTTCGCTCTCTCTAGCGGAATGGTGACGGTCTGAATGGTCTTCGGGCCGATCTCGACGATGAGGTCACGCGGCTGCAACGGTCCCCACTCCCAGCCGTTATAGCGCTTGCCGGGGACGCTATCCGCCTCCCACGCCATCGTGCGCCAGGGCTTGGTCTCGCCCGGCACACTGTTGCGGTCGACGAACGCCTCGTCGCAGGTGAGCGTGCGGTAGATCGGCTGGAACGCGTCCTTGCCCTCGAGCTTCAGGCGAACGCGCTTCGACTCGGAGGAGGAGTTTACCATGAGGAGCGCGATCCAGTTCGCGTTCTTCCACTGCGGTCTGTCCGCGAGCGCCAGCCACTCGACGTCTCCGTCGATCGGCGTCAGCTTGTCCTTCTCCTGCTCGATGTCGAGGCGGCGCTGTATGACGGACTGGTAGAAGCGCGTACAGGTGTAGAGCGAATCGTTCGTGTTCTTGCCCTTCGAGTCGCCGTGGGCGATCACAACCGGGAAGCGCCTGAGCGCTGCGGCGAAGTAGCGGTAGATGACGCCGGTAAGTCCCGTCTCCAGCCGCTCCTCGCCGGGAATCCAGTCGCAGTCGGGGTAGTTGCGGTAGGCGGTGTCCCACTGGACGTGGTACTCGCCGTCGTGCGCCCAGTTGAACGCACCCGCCTGGCAGTCAAAGCCGTGCAGGTTCAGCGCCTCGATGTCCGTCTGGGAGAGCGCCATCATCAGGAAGTGCGCGCGCCAGAGGCCCTCGTTGAAGCGGCGGTGGCAGCGGACATCCTCATCGCTGCGTTCGCGCCACTCGGTCACCCAGATGGGCTTGCCCTTCGTCTCTGGGAAGGCGTCCCTGAACTTGCGCCAGCGGTTGAAGCCATACATCGTCGCGCTGAACGGCTTCTCTGCGCCGTAGCCGTGGTAGATGACGTGCGTGATGTCCTTCATCACGGGACGGAGCTCTCGGATGAACCTTGCCGAGACGGACCTCACGCGGTCAAGGTCGACGTCCATCTTCTCGTGCTCGGCCTGCTGCTCAGCCGTGCGCCAGCGGCGGGCGACCGCCTGGAAGTCGGGATCGTCCTCGACATACTCGCCGAGCGGGATGCCAAGCTTCACGTTAGGCATGATGCGCTTGATCTCCGGTACGATCGCGCACCAGTTCGTCGCAATCGGCTCCGGATGGGGGTTGAAGTACGTCTCGTTACCGAGCTCGAAGCCGGCGACAACGCCCTCGTAGCCGTTCTCCTTGATCCAGGTGAGGTAGTCGACGATGCCGCGCTTCACCGCCTCCGGCGTCTTGTTCGGCCCTGCCGTCTTGACATCCCACCCGCCCCACTGCTCGAGAGTGAAGAGCGCCTTGAGGTTGTTCTGCTTGAGGAAGGAAAAGAGGTAGTGCGGATCGATCGGCAGCTTGACCGGATTGCCCCTCCCGTCCTTCAGAGTCTTCCCCTCCTTCGCGAGCTTGCGTCCGTAGTAGCCCTGCTGCCACCAAGCGTTCGCGCTCCACTGCCGGAGCAGCCACGCGCCCGACTCGCGGAACGCACGGGCCGTCATCTGCCGGTTCGAGACAAGCAGGTAATCGGGAGCCCCGCCCTCGCACATCACACCCGCATAGCCGATGATCGGCGCCGTCGGCACCTTCGAGATGTCGCGGATGATGTCCCCGTCCTTAATCTCGATTTCGAAGTCAACCCCGCCAGCGACCGCCGTCAGGGCGGACGCCAACACAACCACAAACGCATTCGTTGTTTTCATATGCTCCTCTTGTTTTGCCCGCTTGGGAACTCTTCCCTGCGATAACTTTGACGACTATTATACGATTTTTTCCTTCCTATTGTCAACCCGTCTACTACTATGTGTCAGGGCGCGACGCATTTAAAGCAACACCCATTTTTAATGCGTAAATTATTGAGGCGTCGCCCCTAATCGTCAATCTTCAATCTGCAATTTTCAATTTTCAATTTTCAGCGTTCTAACACGCAACTCGCACCAGACAGTCCCAGACTGAAGACTGAAGAATGAAGATTGCTGATTGAAGATTAGGACCGACGCATGCGCCGCTTGGTAATCTAATCGTCAGCAGAAAATCTAAATGCGTCGGTCCTGGGGAGGGGGCAGTCCGCCACCGCCGTCGTGCGCGCCAACCCCAAGACCTTCAAGGGTGTGTCAAGACGAATGGTGCGTCATTCGAGGCGCAGGCGAAAGAGCCGCACTGTCGCCGGATCCGGCGGCAGCACGATCCGCGCCTCCGCGCCCGCAAGGTCGGTCGCCGCCGGACGCTCCGTCGCGCCCGTGCGCGGATCGACGGCCGAAAAGGCGGCGGAGTCGCCGAACGCCACGCCGATCGCCGATGACAGGCGGGCGGTCAGCACGGCCGAACCGTCCGCCTGCGGCCGGATCGACGTCACCGTCAGCGCAGTCGCCGCAGCCGGCACGAGATCGCCGCGCGGCGGCGAGGCCGGGGCCGCATCCCACGTCAGCGAGCCAAGGCCGGCCGCCGACAGATTGCGTCCGGTCGTCCAGACGAAGCCGTCCGCCGGCAGTTCGATCGCCGGGAACGGCCGCGCCTCGATCTCGGGCAGGATCGTCCCGGCCTCGGGCGCGAGACGTCCGGCGCCGTCGAGCACCAGGACCGCCGGTTCTGGGAAGGCGCAGGCGCTCGCGCACACCCCTGCCGCGGGCGTCGTCCGCCAGAGCAGGACCGCGCCCGGATGGGCGGCGATTAGATGCGACACCTCGGACGCCCCGACCCAGTCCGGCGCGGCGAAGGCCACAGCCTCGTCGAGGTAGAGCGTGCCAGCCGTCCGACAGTCATAGCCACCCGCCGCCGAGGCGCCGCCGAACCAGACGGTGGTGGCGGCCGTCCAGGGTACGGCGACCGTCGCGACCGTGCGCCCCGCTATCGCCACTTCGACTCCCTCTGCCGACAGACGCACCGCCAGCGCCTGATAGACCGACAGCGGCAGGCGGAACGCGCCGCAGGCCTCGCCGTCCAACGCCAGCCTGAGCCCCAAATCGAGCCGGCGGCGAAATTCCAGCCGGTGGTCCGCCGTCACCATGGCCAGCACGACGCCGCGGGCCTCGTCGTTCTCGAACCCGGCCTCGAACCGCAGCTGGCAGCCGACAATCCGGACACCGGCCGCAGCAGCCAGCTCCATCCGTACGGGCGTCATCTTGCTCGTGGGCGCGAACGAATGCCCTCTGACGGCGACTGCGGCGCCGTAGTCGTCGAACGTCAACCGCCCCATCGCCGGGTCGGAGACTGGCGGCGGCGACATCTCGTCGGCGGTAGCTGGGCAAAGGACGGCCGTGAAGGCCGCTTCTGGCTCGCCCCAGCCGACGAGTTCCCCACCCGCATGGAGCAGCCCGGAGCCGTCGCGCCAGCCGATCAGCCTTTCGCCGGCGACGGCGACGCTGGGCGCGGCCTCGTGGAATGTCAGACCCGGCGCGACCTCGACCGTCTTTTCCCCCTGCGGTGTCGCGAAGCGGACGGTGCGCGCGGCGGCTTTAAGTTCGCGGAGCGGACGGATGGCCGGGTCGCCGAAGTAGGTCAGGCCGACGAAAAGCGAGCGCCAGTCCATGGCGTCGAGCGCCCGTTCGCGAAACGCCGACTTGTGGTCCGCGAACATCTCGCCGAGCGTCGCGCCGCCGCGCGCCCAGCGTTCGGCGAAGTCGGCGAGCATGGCGTACGAATACGCGCCGATGCCGCCCGCGCCGTCGACGCGAAAGCCTTCGCGCGTCGAGGCGATGTAGACGAGCCCGCCCGTCTCGCCGATGCCCGGCACCAGATGCTCGGCGAGTGAACAGGCCCGCCAGACGCCGCCGAACGTCCCCTCCTCCGGCGGTGCCATGCCGGTCATGTCGCCGTTGTCGGCCAGCGAAGGCGCGTCGAACTGGGCCGTGTTGCAGCCGACCGAATAGAGCACGCCCCAGGCGCACCCCGGCGCCAGCGCCGAACCGGGCGAGAGTCGGCCGACCCCGGCGGGCAGGCCGTGTGAGGACATCGCCACAAACTCCGGCCGCTCGGCGAGATAGCGGTGGAGATCGGCGGGGCGGTCGATCGACAACTCGGCAGTGAACGAGCTTCGCGTCGCGGGGTCGCCGCAGGCACCGGGGAAGAAGAGATCGAGCGTCGCCCCGGGGCGGTTCGCGAGGATGCGCGAGAGGTAGATGTTCCGGAGCCACAGCTCCGAATCGGTCGTACCGTCGGGATGCCCCTCGTCGCCGATCCACGGATACCCGTCCGACAGCTCGGTTATCTTGCCGGTGTCGGTCGGGGCGGCGGAGCCGAGCTTGAGGCCGTGCAGCAGCACGTGGTCGGCTCGAAGCGCGAGGGAAGATGCGCGTGACGTGTAGCGTCTCAGACGCCGGACGTAGTCGCGCACGCCTTCGACGGTGACGGCCGGAATGCGTCCGACGGCGACCTCGGGAACGAGGTCGATCTCGGCGAAGTCGCGGTACCCGTAGAACCCCGTCTCCGTCGCCGTCCAGTTGCCGTCGAGACAGGCGTAATACCAGTCGGACGGCGTACCGCGGCTCTTTGTCCAGTCGTTGGCGATGCCCTTGACCGGCGTCCAGACCATGACCGGCGCAATCGCATCCGCCCGGGCGCCGAGCACGACCCATCGAAGGTCGCCGGAGGCATATTCGGCCGCGATCGCGGCGCGAATGCGCGCTTCTGGCGTCGCCTCGGACCGGGCGGCGTGAATCGCCTCGACGGTCGTCACGCGGACCGTCAGCGAACCGCCTTCCGGCGACGCGCGGAAAGCGGCGAGATCGGCAAAGCCGGGCGCCAGCGCCTCGGTCGTGACGATGAGATACTGCGTACCGGCCCCCCATGCGCAAAACGGCGACAACCCGACCACGCACAGGCATAGCTCTGCGCCGGCGGCGATCAGGTGTCTCGTCCGATGCCACGCCGCGACTGCTCGTTTCGCGTTGATGTTAATCGCCGCCATTATAGCATTTATTCACACCATATATTTTCCATCAATCACCGTCATCGAGTAATCGGCTATTCCGCCATCAATTCCGCCAGCGAGACGAAGCCCAGGCCGTTTGCCGAATCGGCGGAGCCGAGAATGAGGTGATCGATCAATTCAAGCCCGACGAGGCTTGCTCCGTCGTTGAGTTTCACGGTGGTGTCGCAGTCCGCCTCGCTCGGCGTTGGGTCGCCCGACGGATGGTTGTGGGCGACGATGATTTCCTCTGCGCCGGCCTTCAACGCCTCGCGGAAAATCGCTCCTGCGTCAATTGCCGCCGTGCCGTCCTCGTGTCCGACCGACACGATGATCGGCTGGGCGAGCATCCTGCCGTCCGCATCAAGCGGCAACACCCACACGCGCTCTTCCTGCTGCTCCTGCGGCAACGCGGCGCGAAACAGCGCGGCGGCTTGCGCGGCGGATTCAATACGGACAAATTGTTTATTGGGCTTCATAATGGAACACCTCGCGCGCGCGAGTTCCCAGTGCAACACCGGGAGGTTTTGCCTTGAGCGATTGGCCTGTTGAGCGGGCTTCAGCTGGGGGTTGAAAAAATCAGGCGTTGGCTGTATGCTTTCTTGCAAAGCAAAAAAACGCAAGGAGGC
>SFPL01000087.1 GCA_004551905.1 Lentisphaeraceae bacterium | reverse complement strand
TCGCGGGGCTGCTTGCGGAGGACGGCACGTACGCGTGCCTGCTGACCGTGCCGGGGATAGGTCCCAGGACCGCCTCCGAGCTGGTTGTAGCCATCCGGACCGAGGACTTCCCCGACCACGACCACCTGGCCAGTACTGCGGCATAGCGCCGAAGAACCGCCGGTCGGGCACCTCCATATCGTCGGTCCGCGCGTCCAGGCAGGGCAACAAGAGGCTGAAGAACCTGCTCATATTCTCGTGTGTTAGCGTCAATATATTTTTTACCATTTCGACCAACATATTTTCACCAATCGCGCCGCCATTGTTTCGCCGACCGCGCCAACGCGGATGCGCCGCTTCCGGCTAGTCCTTGCCCTCCTTCCCGTCGTCGCCGCCGAGCGACACGTCTTTCAGGCGGTAGGATCGCCCGGTTATCTTTATGAGCGCGCAGTGGTGGCACAGCCTGTCGGCGATCGCGCTTGCCGTGACGTTGCTGCCGAACACGTCGCCCCAGCGGCCGACGGGCACGTTGGTCGTCACGATGGTGGAGCGCTTCAGCGCGTAGCGCCTGTTGACCAGCTGGAACAGCAGGTCGGCGCCCTCCTTTCCGATGTCGAGGTAGCCCAGCTCGTCGACTATCAGCAGGCTGCAGTGCTCGTAGAATCTCATCCTGCGAGGCAGAGCGTCCTTGGACGATGCGTGCTTGAGGTCCTCCACCAGGCGCGAGCAGTCGGCGAAGTACACCTGCTTGCGCGCCATCACGGCCTCGTAGCCTATCGCCACCGACAGGTGGGTCTTGCCGACGCCCGGGCTTCCCACCAGCACCACGTTGTCGCCGCGCTCGACGAACTGCAGCGTGGCGAGCTGCTCGACCAGCCCGCGCGGCACGCTGGGCTGGAACGACCAGTCGAAGTCGGCCAGCGTCTTGATGTAGGGGAAGTTCGCCATGCGGATGCGCCTGTCGTCATCGGCGCGCCGCTTCGCCGCGACCTGCGCGTCCGTGAGCTCGAGCATAGTCGTGACCAGGTCCTTCTTTCCATCGGCCACCAGCCTGACATATTCGGGCACCGACGAGGCCATCCCGTCGAGCCCCAGCTCCTCGAGGTTTGCCGCGAGCCTGTTCAGGGGGCTGGCCTGCACCGCCGCGCTCACAGCGAGCCCCCGACCGAGTCGAGCAGCCCGAGGTTGGCCGCGGCGGCCGCCTCGATGTCTCCGGCGGCGTCGCCGAACCAACGCTTGCCGGCCATGGCCTCGGCGTAGTGCGCCGGGTCGTAGGCCGGCCCGCCGGCCTGGTGGGTGGCCACCAGCTCGCCGCCCACGTAGCAGTCCATCGCGCCGCCCGGCATGACCACGATGCGCGCCGGCCTACCTATGCAGCGCCGCGGCACCGACATCTTCTCGCCGCGAGCCGACACCAGCATGGTGGACGGCACCTTCCCCACGCGCACGACGTCGCCCATGGCCTCCTCCAGGGCGCGGGCGTTGCCGATGGGGAGAAGAGCGTCCTTCTCGTCCATGAACAGGACGCACGGCGGCATGCCGGTGGTCTCGTTGACCTCCGAGTTGCTGCGATCCTCGATGCGCGCGATGATCGCGTCGATGTCATCCCACCCGCCGAAGTCTCCCTGGTAGGCCATGAGCCTGGACAGGAAGCGGTTGGACGACTCGACCTTGCCCTTGGTCTGCGGGCTGCGCGGGCGGCACAGCTTCAGCTCGAAGCCGGCATCCTTGGCGAACGCCCAGACGCGCCCGATGCGCGAGCGCCGGCCGCCTTTGAGCGTCACAAGCGCCGACATGTTGTCGGTGACCCACTCCCTCGGCACGCCGCCGAGCCGCATGATGGTCAGGTACATGCATCTCACCAGGTCGTCGGTGGTGCGCGTGTTCGATCTGATGTACACATGCCTGCGCGAATGGCCCAGCGTCGCCGCGAACACGTTGAACTCGAACAGCTCGCCGTCGCGGTTTGCCATCTTTATCGATTCCTTCCAGTCGAACTGCAGCTGCAGCCCCGGCGGCGTCTCGAAGCGCGGGTGGGGCTCGGCGCCGCCCTGCGGCCCGATGGCTATACCTTTCTTGCGCATGAACTGGGTGAATGCGTTGTATCCCGCCAATCCCTCGTCCGGGTAGCGATGCAGCAGCCACTCATGGATGCCCTTCTTCGTCACCCCCGGCAGCGCCGCCTTGGCCTCGATCTCGGCCATGTGGCCGTCGAACGAGCCGGGCTTGTCGCGCCTGCCGTCGGGCGGCTCGCAGCCGTCCGCCTTCCAATACGCCGCCACCGTGTGCCTGTCGCGGTGGTACCGCCTCGCTATGTCGCTAAAGTTGGGCTTTATGCCCGATTCCCTGTACATGTTCAGCTCCCCGATCATGTTGTCGCCCACGGCCGGCTCCTTCCGAAAGACCTCAATCTGCTCGGCTCGAGCGTAGGCCCGCGGGCGGTGGTCGAATTGGTGAAAATGCGGTGGCGCGATTGGCGGATGCATGGTGGCGCGAATGGTCAATTTACGTTGGTGGAAATGGTTGTTTTTACAGTAGCGCTAACATCGTGCAACAGCCTGGTCAGGAGCAATAACCGCTTCGGCGACTACTGCCGCAGCTGCAGGGGCCGCGGCATGTGCCACGGCGAGGCCCTGAAGGCCGTCGCGCGCAAGCGCTTGAAGGTGATATACGCGATCATGAGGGACAAGGTCCCGTACACGGCCTAGCGGGCCGGCGGAAAAAAGGGAAAGCGCAGACCCCAAGGGGTCCGCGTTAGCATTGCCGCACGGAGGAAAAATCAGTCCAAAAAGAGGTTGACAAAACTATAGGAACACCCCCATCGCCTCTGAGCTGCCACTGGCGCTCGGGCTGACCCTTGACCCGGCAGCGCTGGCGCCCGCGGCTTCTGCCGCCCCCGCTTCAGCAGCGCCGGAACCGCAGGTCGCGGCTGTCCCGGAACCCGCCCCCGCGCCTGCAGTACTCGACCCCGTACCCGCCGTCGTCGCGCTCGCCGATGCCACCCTAACCCCGGGCTGGACGCAAGCGGGCAACTGCGAGTGGATGATCGACTCTGTCGGTAAGCTCACCGTCCGCCCGCTGGGCAACGGCGCATCGGGCAGCCTGGGCGCGAGCTCCGGCGGCGGCGAGCAAGCCGTGCCTTGGTATGACCAGCGCGAATCCATCACCTCTGCGGTTATTGCGCCCGGTGTGTACACGACCTGGGCGAACTATATGTTCTACGGCTGCAAGAACATGACAACCGCCGATGTATCGGGCCTGGATACTTCGCGCGTATCCAGCTTCTACAGCATGTTCGAGGACTGTTCCTCGCTTGTTTCGCTGGACCTGAGAAACTTCGATACTTCGAAGGCGTGGATTGCAACCTGCATGTTCATGAACTGCAAATCGCTGGAATCGTTGGACATTTCAAGTTTCGATACCTCGAACATGTCTGATTTCGAGCACATGTTCTACAATTGCGAATCGCTTACCTCGCTTGACGTCTCAAGTTTCAACACGGAAAAAGCAAGGACATTTAACTGCATGTTCCTTGGTTGCATGTCGCTTACCTCGCTTGACGTCTCGGGCTTCGATACCGCAAACGTGACAAGAATGGATAACATGTTCGACAGCTGCACGAGCCTGACCTCGCTGAGCCTGACGAACTTCAACACGGCAAACGTGACAAAAATGAGCGGCATGTTCTATAACTGCACGGCATTGGCCTCGTTGGACGTTTCTTCCTTCGACACTGCGAAGGTTGCCAGCATGGCGTCAATGTTTCGCCAG
>SFPL01000086.1 GCA_004551905.1 Lentisphaeraceae bacterium | reverse complement strand
TGTCCCCGTCGGCATCCCGTCGGGTGGCTTGTCATGCCTTGAACAGGCTGTGCGGCAGGGTCTCGTCGCGCAAAACCGCTTACAAATGTCCACGGCGGCTCGGCGCAGCCGAGACGACGGGGGTATTTGTAATCCGTGGCACCTGCCGCGCGGGGTTGACGCGATTTCGCCCTTTTTGATATACTACTCATCCAAGTGACAAGGCCAGGTTAGCACAGTTGGTAGTGCGGCTCATTCGTAATTAGCAGGTCGGGGGTTCGAGTCCCTTACCTGGCTCCAAAAATGGCGGGAGTAGATCAATTGGTTAGATCAACAGATTGTGATTCTGTGGGTTGCGGGTTCGAGTCCCGTCTCCTGCCCCAGATGTGGAAAGGCAAAGGCTGTGACAATTGTTGAAGCGCTGATCGACCTGCAGGACGTTGACGGACGGATCCGCGAGCTGGAGATGGAGCTGAAGGACCTGCCGCGGAGGCGTGCGCTCGAGACCGCTCGGCTTTCCGGGGTCTCGGCTGACCTCAAGGCCGCCCAGGCGGGGCTGGAGTACGAGCAGGGCCGGGTCAAGGGCTTTGAGGACGACGCCAAGGCGCTCAAGGAGAAGGTCCAGAAGCTGAAGACCGACCAGGCCTCGCTCAAGTCCAACAAGGAGTACCAGCAGTACTCGGTGCAGATCGACCTCGTCCAGCACGACCTCGAGGCGGCGGAGAACAACCGGCTTGCGGCGAAGGACGAGATCCCCGGCGCCAAGGCGCGCATCGACGAGGCGCAGGCGCGGTACGACTCGGTCAAGGGCGGCATTGACTCCATCTGCGCCGAGATCGACGATCGCATGGCGTCGGTCAAGAAGGAGCTTGCAGAGGCCCAGGAGGAGCGCGCGGCGAAGGCCAGGCAGGTCGACGACCCGAAGTTCCTGCTCTACTACGAGCGCCTGCGCACCAAGCGCTGGCCGGTGGTGGTGCCGCTTACGCACGACGGAGTCTGCGACGGGTGCCACCTCGTGCAGCCGCCGAGCGTGGGCCAGCTGGCCGACGCCAACGCCAAGAACGGCGCTGAATGCAAGAAGCAGTCGGTGGTAGCCTGCACGATGTGCGGGCGCATCCTCTACCGGCTGTAGGTTCTTTGAAATCTCCCTTCTGAAGCGACGCGCGCGCGACCGGTCGCTGCCCTAACCGGCAGAGGAAAGTCCGGACTCCGCAGGGCGGAGGACCCGTCTGTCAAGGGCGGGGGGCGCCGGGAAAGCCGGCGCGACGGAAAGCGCCACAGAAATCAGACAGCGGGGTGTTCGCATCCCGTGATGGTGAAAAGGCGAGGCAAGAGCTCACCGGCCCGGCTGAAACGACGGGCGCACGGCAAGCCCTCCTCGGAGCAAGATCAAATAGGGAATCGACGGGCTGCCCGTCCGGCGCGCGCCGCAAGGCGCGCTAAGATTCCGGGTTGATCGCTGAGATGAATGATCGGACCCTCCTTCGCCCTCTGGGCTACGGAGGGGAACAGAATCCGGCTTATTCGCCGCGCGTCGCTTCAGAGGGGAGTGACCCAAGAGCCCCGAAATTTGGTATAATACACGTTCAATTCCGGAAGGCGGCTTCCGGAACGACCGGAAATTTACAAGAAAGGAAGGAAGAAATGAAACTTGCTGACCTCAAGGGCAAGACCGTGGGCGTGTGCGTCTCCGGCGGACTCGACTCGAAGACCATCTGCTGCGTCCTTAAGGACGCCGGCGTCAAGGTGAAGGCGTTCTCGGCGAACGTCGGCCAGCCGGACGAGAAGGACATCAACGACATCAAGAAGAAGATGGCGCCGACCGGCGTGCAGACTACGATCGTCGACGTGACGAAGGAAATGGCCGACATCTGCTTCGAGACCGTGAAGTGCCAGGCGATGTACGACGGCGGCTACTGGAACTCGACCGGCATCGCGCGCGCGGTGACCGTGCAGAAGCTCCTCCCGGCGATGAAGAAGGCCGGCTGCGTCGCCCTCGTCCATGGTGCGACTGGCCGCGGAAACGACCAGATGCGCTTCGAGCGCTACACGAACGTCATCGACCCGAAGTTCGGCGTCTACGCCCCGTGGCGCGACGCGGACCTGCTCGCGAAGTTCCCCGGCCGCACCCAGATGGTCGAGTTCCTCGCCAAGCGCGGCATCGTGGCGTTCGTCGGCACGAAGAAGAAGTACTCGACCGACGCGAACCTCGCCGGTCTCTCGCACGAGGCGGAGGACCTCGAGTCGATGGAGACCTCGATGCGCATCGTGAAGCCCACGATGGGCGTGTGGCCCACCGAGGCACCGAACAAGGTCGAGAAGATAGTCCTCAAGTTCGAGAAGGGCCGCTGCGTGGCGGTGAACGGCAAGAAGATGTCGCCCTACCAGGTGATGCTCGCCGCCAACAAGATCGGCGGCCGCAACGGCATCGGCATGAAGCACGCGCTCGAGAACCGCATCATCGGCACGAAGTCGCGCGGCGTCTACGAGGCGCCGGGAATGGAGGTTCTGTCGTGGGGCCTCAAGTACATCTACGAGGGCATCATGGACCGCCGCTCCACCAAGATGTTCCAGGAGCTCTCGAAGTTCGTCGCCGACCAGATCTACGACGGCCGCTGGTTCGACCCCGCGACCAGAGCGGCGCGCGCGGCGATCCAGGTCTGGGCCGACAAGGCGACGGCCGAGGTCACGCTCGGGCTCTACAAGGGCAACATTTTCTTCGAGGCGCTGAAGGGGCTCAAGGCCACCATCTACAACGAGGCCGACAGCTCGATGGAGGCGTCGAACGGACTCAACCCGCACAGCTCGCAGGGTTTCGCGGAGATCCAGTCGGTCGAGGCGAAGATGCTCGCCAAGGCCGGGCAGATTGTGGTTCGGTGATTCGTGGTTCGTGATTCGTGATTTGTGATTCTCGATTTGGAGTTAGAGATGGCAGAAGAAGAAAAGAAAGAATTGGAAGAGACAGGCGAGGCAGACGAGACGTCAGTCCCGCCGGTCCCGCCAGTCCCGCCGGACGAAGCTGACGCCAAATCGGAAGTCGAGGCCCCGGCGGAGCCAGAACAGCCGGCCGCGGAGGACAAGCCTGCCGAGCCCGACTGGAAGGCTCTCTACGCCCTGACTCTCGCAGACTTCGACAACTACAAGAAGCGCGCGGCGCGCGACCGCGAGGATACCTTCCGCTTCGCCGAGATGGACATCCTGAAGGACGTCCTTCCCGCCGTGGACAACCTCGAGCTTGCGCTCTCGAACGCGAAGGAGAAGGCGGAGGATCCGTTCGTGAAGGGCGTGCAACTCATCTACGATACGCTCCTGAAGTCGCTCAAGGACCACGGCGCGGAGCCGTTCGAGTCGGTGGGCAAGGACCTCGACACGGCGAGGATGGAGGCGATTGCGACGCTTCCCTCGCCAGACGTGCCCGAGGGCAAGGTCTCGATCGAGTCGAAGAAGGGCTGGATGCTGAAGGACAAGGTCCTCCGCGCGGCGCAGGTCGTGGTGAGCTCCGGCAAGCCTGAATAGGGAATCCGGCCAGAGGTAGAGGTTGGCTATGGCAGAGAAGCGTGACTATTACGAGGTGCTTGGCGTCGCGAAGACGGCGACGGCGGACGAGATCAAGTCCGCCTACCGCAAGCTCGCGATGAAGTACCATCCCGACCGCAACCCCGGCGACAAGGCGGCGGAGGAGAAGTTCAAGGAGGCGGCGGAGGCGTACGACGTCCTGCACGACCCCGACAAGCGCCAGCGCTACGACCAGTTCGGCCACCAGGCGTTTGCCAACGGGCAGGGCGGCGGGTACGGTCCGGGCGGGATGAGCATGGACGACATTTTCTCGGCCTTCGGCGACCTCTTCGGCGGGCGCGGCGGCGGCTTCGGCGGCTTCGAGGATTTCTTCGGCGGCGGACGCCAGCAGCGTCGTCCCGACCCCAACGCGCCGCAGTGCGGCGACGACCTCACCTACCGGCTCGACATCGAGTTCGACGAGGCGGTGTTCGGCAGCCGACGCGAAATCGACCTGACGCTGCCAGCGGCCTGCCCCGACTGCGGCGGCACCGGCGCGGTGCCCGGCTCCAAGCGCGTCACCTGCCGCGCCTGCGGCGGACGCGGGGTGGTGATCGCCGGCGGTGGGTTCTTCCAGGTGCGCCAGACCTGTCCGCACTGCGGCGGCGAGGGGACGGTGGTCGAGAAGCCGTGCCGCCGCTGCGGCGGCTCGGGCCAGGCGCCGACGCGGCGCAAGATCGAGGTGTCGATTCCCGCGGGCGTGTCCCACGGCTCGCGGATCCGCTGCTCCGGACAGGGCGGCGGCGGGCTGCGCGGCGGTCCGAACGGCGACCTCTACGTGCAGCTTGCGGTCAAGCCGAGCGAGATCTTCGACCGCGACGGGCAGAACCTCTATGTCGAGATCCCGGTCTCGCCGGTGACGGCGGCGCTGGGCGGGGTGGTGACGGTGCCGACGCCGGAGGGCGACGCGCAGCTCAAGATCCCGCCGGGCACGCCCAACGGCAAGGTTTTCCGCCTCCGCGGCAAGGGAGTTCCGTCGCTCCGCGGCGGAATGCCGGGCGACCTCGATGCGCGGATCGTGCTGGAGACTCCGGGCAACCTCGACCGCCGCCAGCGTGAGGCGCTGGAGTCGCTCAAGCTCGGGGCCTCGAACTTCCCGGAGTCGCAGCGCTTCGCGTCGAAGGCGGCTATCTTCAGCGCCCACCGCGAGAAGATGAAGCGGAAGTGATTGCGCCCGTGGTGGAATGGCAGACACGCGGGATTTAGGTTCCCGTGCCTCACGGCGTGTGGGTTCAAGTCCCACCGGGCGCACCAACGCCTAGTCGGCGAAGACCGATTCGGCGTAGCGCACCAGCCCCATCGCGTCCTTGGAGTAGCTGTCGGCGCCGATCTTGGCGGCGTAGTCCGCGGTGAGCACCGCGCCGCCGACTGCGACGCGGCAGTTCGGGAGCTCGGCGTGGACGAGCTTCACCGTCTCCTCCATCGCGCCGACGGTCGTCGTCATCAGCGCCGACAGCCCGACGAGCTGCGCGCCCTCGCGCTTTGCCGCGGCGACGACCGCCTCCGGCGCCACGTCGCGTCCGAGGTCGATCACCTTGAAGCCGTAGTTCTCGAGGAGAGCGCGGCAGATGTTCTTGCCGATGTCGTGGATGTCGCCCTTGACGGTGGCGACCACGATCGGCCCCTTGGCTGCGGCGGCGTCCGCCGGCATAGCGGCGCGCACGACCTCGAACGCCGCGCCCGCCGCCTCCGCCGCCATCAGGAGCTGCGGCAGGAACACCTTGCCGGACTCAAAACCCCTGCCGACCTCCTCCAGCGCCGGCACGATGCCGTCGCCGATCACGTCGAGCGGCGCACGGCCTGACGCCAGCGCCGCCTTCGCCGCCGCGGCAGCGTCGGATTTGAGCCCGCGCCTGATGGCGGCGGCGATCCCGCCGGGGCTCTCGGCGGCGTTCTGTCCGGCGGCGGCGGTTTTCGTCGACGCGCTTTCGGCGGCAGTGCCAGGCGTCCAGTCCCGGTACTTCTCCACCCACTCGCCGCAGGCCGGGTCCTTGCCCGCGAGGGCGCGGTAGGCGCGGTAGGCGGTCATCATGTCGGCGGCGAGCGGGTTGACGATGCCGGCGGAGAGTCCGTTCGCGAGCGCCATGGTGTAGAAGGCCGCGTTGAGGAGCGGCCGCGCGGGAAGGCCGAAGGAGATGTTGGAGACGCCGAGACAGGTGCGGCAGCCGAGCTCCGACCTGACGCGGCGCATCGCCTCAAGGATCACGTTGGCGCTCGAGGAGTCGGCGCTGACGGCGAGGCAGAGGACGTCGACGACGAAGTCAGAGGGCTTGAGCCCGTATTCCGCGCCGCGGGCGACGATCTTCTTCGCGATGGCGACGCGGCCGTCCGCAGTGGGCGGGATGCCGTCCTCGTCGAGCGTCAGCGCCACCACCGCGCCGCCGTACTTCGCGACGAGCGGCAACACCGTCGCCATCGACTCGTCCTTGCCGTTTACGGAGTTCACCAGCGCCTTGCCGTTGTAGTGGCGGAGCGCGCGCTCGAGCGCCGCGGGGTCGGAGGTGTCGATCTGGAGCGGCAGGTCGGTGACGCTCTGCACGGCCTGGACCGTCGCGTCGAGCACTGCCGGCTCGTCCAGCCCGGGGACGCCGACGTTGACGTCGAGGACGTGCGCGCCGGCCTCGGCCTGCGACACCGCCTCGCGGAGGACGTAGGCGACGTCGCCCTCGGTCAGCGCGGACTTAAGCTTCTTCTTGCCGGTGGGGTTGATGCGCTCGCCGATGAGGATGGTGTCGTCGAAGGGGATCTCTACGGCGCGCGAGCCGGAGCAGACGACGGTGAACGGCGGCACTGGCGGCCGGGAGCAGGTATTATCCCGCAAAAGCGCGTGAACTGCCGCGATGTGCGCCGGCGTGGTGCCGCAGCAGCCGCCGACCACCGAGGCGCCGGCCTCGACGAGCGCGGCGACGTCGCGCGCGAACTCCTCCGGCCCGACGGTGAAGACGGTGCGTCCGTCGACGACCTTGGGGAGCCCGGCGTTGGGCTTGACGACGATCGGGAGCGAGGTATGGGCGGCGAGGCGGCGGACGAACTCGAGCATACGGTCGGGACCGAAGCCGCAGTTTAGGCCGATTGCGTCGGCGTGGAGGCCTTCGAGGAGCGCGGCGACGCAGTCGACGTCCGCGCCGGTTAGGAGCTTGCCGTCCTCGCCGAGCGCGACGGTGGCGAGGACGGGGAGATTTGAGTTCTCCTTGGCGGCGAGGACAGCGGCCTTGAGCTCGTAGAGGTCGCCCATCGTTTCGACGGCCACGAGGTCCGCGCCAGCCGCCGCGCCGAGGCGTACCTGCTCGGCGAAGGCGTCGTAGGCGGCGTCGAACTCGAAGTCGCCGGCGGGCTTGAGGAGCCGTCCGGTGGGACCGACGTCGAGCGCGACAAATCGCCGTCCGCCGGCGCGCGCGGCGGCCTCCTTGGCGACGGCGACCGCGGCGGATACCACGTCGGCGAGCGGCGCGTCGCCGTGGTACTTGGCGGAGTTGGCGCCGAAGGTGTTGGCGTAGACGATGTCCGCGCCGGCGGCGAAGTAGGCTTCGTGCACGGCGCGCACGTCGTCCGGCCGCGTGAGGTTCCAGAGCTCGGGCACCTCGCCCGGCTTCAGTCCCCTCGCCTGGAGCTGCGTTCCCATCGCCCCGTCGAGGAACAGCATGCCGTTCTTGCCGAAAATATCGTTGTTCATTGTGCCTATGTGCCTTTCCTTACGCCGATAACGGCGCTGACGGACTTGGAGGGGACCATTAGGAGTGAGTCGGTGAGCGAGACGCCGACCTTGCGCGGGGCGTCGAGAAGCGCGAGCAGCTCGCGCTGGGCGGCGAGCGGGAAGTCGGCGTAGCCGGGCGAGTAGCGCGCGACGAGCGACTCGCCGGGGGCGAGCTCGGCGCGGATGTCGTCCTCAATGGAGTCCATCACCTTCTCGATCGCCGCGGCGCCGATGGCCTGGACGACGAGCGCGTCCGCGGCGGACTTGACCGTGACCTGGCGGTGCCAGGCGTCGAAGGGCGCGCCGAGGGTGCCGCAGGCGAGGTAGGCGTCGCGGCAGCCGGCGAGGCGGATGGAGAGCGCCTTCGACGTCTCCAGCCAGCCGCCCGGGACCGCCATGCGCCGCCAGGTCCGCGCCGGGCGCGCCGCCGCGAGCGCCTCCTCCGTCAGCGCGGCGATGCGCGCGGCGAGGGCGGCGCCAAGCTCACGGCCGCCGCCCATGCGCAGGTAGGGCAGGACGTCTGCTGGCGCGACGGTCATTGCTCCTCGCCGCCGCCGACGATCCCCCGCAGGTTGGCCATTATCCGCTCGGCGACCTCGGGCCGGTTCATGGTGTAGACGTGGACGGCGTTGACGCCGTTCGCGAAGAGGTCGACGATCTGCTCGGTGGCGTAGGCGACGCCGGCGTCGAGCATGGCGCGGGGGCTGTCGCCGAACCGGTCGACGATCGCCTTGAAGCGGCTGGGGAGGTAGGTGCCGGAGAGCCGGCAGATGCGGGCGATCTGCCGGCCGTTGGCGACCGGCATGATGCCGGCGATGACCGGCACGGTGACGCCGCGGTCGCGGAGCTTCGAGAGGTAGCGGTAGAAGATGTTGTTGTCGAAGAACATCTGGGTGGTCACGAAGTCGAGCCCCGCCTCGACCTTCTCGCGCAGGCGGCGGATGTCGTCCTCGATGTGCTCGCACTCGGGGTGGCACTCGGGGTAGCAGGCACCGCCGAGGCAGAAGCCGGAGCCCGCGAGCGCACGCACCAGGTCGACGGCGTGGAGGAAGTCGCCGGACGGCGCGGCGTCCTTCGGCGCGTCGCCGCGCAGGCAGAGGACGTTCTCGATCCCGGCGTTGCGGAGCGCCGCGGCCTCCTTCGCGATACCCTCGCGCGTCGCCGAGATGCAGGTGAGGTGGGCGAGGGCGGTGACGCCGCACGACTGCACGTGCGAGGCGATCGCGGTGGTGTTGGCCTGCGCGTTGCCGGACGCCCCGTAGGTTACGGACATGAAAGACGGCCGCTGTTTGGCGAGGCGTTCGATCGCCTCCTTGACTGGCGCGAATGGCGCGTCCTTCTTGGGCGGGAACACCTCGAACGAGACCGACGGCCGACCGGCGGCGAGAATCTCCTTGATCTTCATGGCCGTATTATACCAAAAATTATGGTATAATTTGCGCCCTTTAAGGCGACGGCCGGAAAGCCCTGTGGAAACCAGGCACTGTCGCGCAGCCGTCAAAGCCGGAATGCGGCCGCCGCCCCACGACATGAACCCGAGTACCCTCGCATGAGGGGGAAAGAGGAGAAGAGGATGAAATCAGCGTTCGCCGCCGTGCTGGCGGGGACGGGGCTGGCGGCGTGCGCCGAGGCAGTCCCAGGCACAAACGAAGTGGCGGTACTGCCACCGGTGGTCATCTATGCCTCCCGCATGGAGTCGTCTGCGGAGTCGATGCCCGCCGCGGTGCAGGTCTTCGGCGCGGACGAGATCGCCGCGAGCGGCGCGCGCGACCTCGCGGAGCTCCTGAGGCGGAGGTCCGGTGTGGATGTCCATTCAATGAACGGCAACCCGGTCCTGACCTCGATCGCCATGCGTGGCTTCGGCGACAACGCCTTCGGGCGCATGAAGGTGGTGCTGGACGGCGAGGAGCTGAACACCGTGGACATGAACGCGCCCAACCTGACGCGCATCCCGCTCGGTGCCGTCGAGCGCGTCGAGGTGATCCATGGTCCAAGCCCGGTCCTCTACGGCGACGGAGCGGTCGCTGGGGTGGTGAACGTATCCACGGACTCTCGCGACTACGCTCGTCGGACGAAGCTCTACGCGAAGGCCGGCTCGCAGGACACCTACGGCGCCGGCGCGCAGACCCGCGGCGGATTCGAGGACGAGGGGTGGCTCTACAACGCCTCCTACGACTACCTGCGGTCGGGCGGCTACCGCGACCGCAGCGCCTACGAGCTGCACACCGCCAACGCGGGGCTGCGCAAGGTCTTCGAAAACGGCTCCACCGTGGGCTTCCGGGCCAACTACCAGAACGCGTTCTACGAGCTGCCCGGCTCGCTGACGCGCGAGCAGTGGGCGTGCACGCGTAGGTGGGCGAACAACAACCACGACTGGACGCGCCAGTGGAGCTACGGCTTCGCCCTGGACTCGAAGCTGCGCCTCGCCGCCGGCCAGTGGCTCTACCTCGACGGCAGCTTCTCGCACCAGCGCCGCCGGGCGAAGATGACCGCCTGGGGAACCGACACCGAGTACGACTTCTACAGCTACTCGCTATCTCCGCGCTATGTGAACGAGAACGAGGTGCTCGGCTTCGGCAACAAGTTCACCTCCGGCTTCGACTTCCGTTTCGACGGCTACCGGGAGAAGCCGAAGGACGGTGACAGCAGCCGCTTCCGCCGCGACCGTTACGCGGTGTTCCTGCACGACGAGTTCGCCGCGACAGAGACGCTGTCGCTGACGGCGGGTGCGCGCCTTGAGCGCATCGGCAACCGTTGGAAGGGTCGTCAGGGCCTTGCGGAGGACCACAGTCGCGACGTGATGGGCGACTACGAGCTCGGGGTTGTCTTCCGTCCCGTCGAGGGGCTCAAGACCTACGTGAAGGGCACCCGCTACCACCGCTCGGCGTTCTGCGACGAGCTGAGCTACACCAAAGACGGCGTCTTCCTGCGCCCAGAAACCGCCTGGTCGCTCGACGTCGGCGCCGAGTGGGAGTTCGCGGAGGAGTTTCGCCTCGACGTGAACGGCTACGGCATGCTGATGGAGGACGAGATCTTCTTCGACCCGGCGCTGGCGCCGTACGGCTACAACTGCAACAGCCCGGCGAAGACGCGGCGCCTCGGCGTGGACGCGGGGATCTCCTGGCGGCGCGACAAGGTTGCAGAGGCGTCGCTGCGCTACGGTTTCGTCGACGCCGAGTTCTCCGGCGGCGAGTACGGCGGGCGCGAGGTGCCGTTCGTTCCCGCGCACCGGGCGCGCGCGGAGGTGGGGGTCTGGATCATTGACGATCTGGAGGTCACGGGCGGTTGCACGTTCACGGGGCGGCAGCATGTATCCGGCGACTTCGCCAACGAGCATAACAAGCTGGCCTCGTACACGCTCTTCGATGTCGGTGCCCACTATTCGCCGTCGTGGGCGGAGGGCTGGAAGGCGGCGTTCACGGTGGACAACCTCCTCGACCGCGACTACTGCGACTACGCCGGCGTCGGCTACTACTACCCCGCCTGCGGCCGCAGCTTCCTCTTCACGCTCAGCTGCGAGTTCTAAACGCGGTCGGAGGCCGGTTGCGCGGGGCAGCGCGGTTTTGGTATAATACGGACATCTGCGGCGGCGGTGTCGCCGCTGCAACCAACTCAGTCACAAAACATGAGGGAGAAAAGCCAAATGAAGAAATACATCTGCAAGGTGTGCGGCTACGTGTACGACCCGGCGAACAACAACAATGTCGCCTTCGAGGACCTTCCCGATGACTGGACCTGCCCCATGTGCGGGGTCGGCAAGGACCAGTTCGAGGAAATGTGATTTGCTTTCCGTAAAACCAAAAACCATAAAGGTAAGGAGAAAAGACAATGGCTAAATGGGTATGCCCGGTCTGCGGGTTTGTGTACGAGGGCGACACACCCCCCGAGAAGTGCCCCCAGTGCAAGGCTGACGGGTCGAAGTTCATCAAGCAGGGCGAGGGCCTCAACTTCGTGGCCGAGCACCATGTCGGCGACGGCATCGTCGAGGACGCCGAGGTGACGCAGGGCCTCAAGGACCACTTCACTGGCGAGTGCTGCGAGGTCGGCATGTACCTCGCTATGTCCCGCCAGGCCGACCGCGAGGGCTATCCCGAGGTTGCCGAGGCCTACAAGCGCATCGCGTTCGAGGAGGCCGAGCACGCCGCCAAGTTCGCGGAGCTCCTGGGCAAGACGATCGACATCGTGACCGACTCGACGAAGGAGAACCTCCGCCGCCGCATGGAGGCGGAGTGCGGCGCGACCGCCGGCAAGATGGCGATCGCGACCCGCGCGAAGCAGCTCGGCTACGACGCCATCCACGACACCGTCCACGAGATGGCGAAGGACGAGGCGCGCCACGGCAAAGCCTTCCAGGGCCTCTACAACCGCTACTTCAAGTAGTCTGGCGGCCGCGAGGCCGCAATCCGGCCCCGAGCCCCCAAAAGGCCGGGGCCGTTGCTTTGCCAACTGCGCTCCAGGGAGGGACATCATGGCACAGGTCGACGGATCGGCTTTCTTCAAGATCGGCTACGGGCTCTACGTCGTCACCACGCACGACGGGCGGCGGGACAACGGCATGATCTGCAACACCGTCGTCCAGGTCACTGGCTCGCCGGCGCGAGTGGCGGTGACGATCTCCAAGTCCAACTACACCCACGACACCGTCCGCAGGACCGGCAGGATGAACGTCTGCACCATTGCCGAGACCGCCGCATTCCCGCTCTTCGAGCTCTATGGCTTCCGCAGCGGGCGCGACGCGGACAAGCTCGCCGGGGTGGAGGTGACGCGTTCGGAGAACGGGCTTGCGGTGATCGCCAACGACTGCAACTCGTTCTTCTCGCTGGAGGTGGAGAGCTACGTCGACCTCGACACCCACGGCATGTTCGTCTGCCGCGTCATCGAGGCGAAGACGCTTTCCGACGCGCCGACGATGACCTACGCGTACTACCACGCGAACGTCAAGCCGAAGCCGAAGCCCGCGGCGGGGAGGAAGAAGGGGTTCGTCTGCGAAATCTGCGGCTACGTCTACGAAGGGGAGGAGCTGCCGCCGGACTTCGTCTGCCCGATCTGCAAGCACCCGGCGTCGGACTTCCGTCCGCTGGAATGACCCTGTCTCCTGCGCCTTTGCGGACGTCCGGAACTTGGCACGGATTACAAATCCCTAATTCTTCGCACAGGTAGGCCGTAGGAGGCGACCTTTGTCCACAGGGCCGGGATGGCGTCGCGCCATCCCGGCCCGTCCTGCATATTTTGACTTTTTTGCAGATTCCCCCTTGACTTTTGC
>SFPL01000085.1 GCA_004551905.1 Lentisphaeraceae bacterium | reverse complement strand
CCTCCCCGGGGAGGGTAGTGGAAGAAAGACCACCTCCATCAAGAAGAGGTAATAATTACAGATAGTAAACGCTTCGGAAAAGAGGGTTTACTTCTGGAAGCCACATCGGTTTTTAATGCGTTGGCCGTACCTAACCACCTAACCACCTAACCAAAAATTATGGTATAATACAGCCGATGAAGAAGATTGCTGTTTTGATGGGCGGCGTTTCGAGCGAGCGCGAGGTCTCGCTCGATTCTGGCCGCAACATCGCCGAGGCTCTCGCGAGCCTTGGCAAGTACGAGGTCGTGCCGGTCACGCTCGACGCCGAGAGCCTCGACGCAATGCCGAAGGACGTTGACGCGGCGTACATCGCGCTGCACGGCGGCTGGGGCGAGAACGGCGGCGTGCAGTCCGCGCTCGACCGGCTCGGCATCCCCTACACCGGCCCCGGCGCGGCGACATCGCGCATCGCGATGGACAAGGTGAAGACGAAGCTCTCGCTCGAGCTGAACGGCGTGCCGACGCCGCCGTGGTCGCTCGCGTCGGAGGGCGACGCGAAGCCGCCGCTGCCGCTGCCGGTGGTGGTGAAGCCGCCGTGCGACGGCAGCTCGGTGGGCATCTCCAAGGTGTCGAGTCCCGAAGAGTGGCCGGGCGCGCTCGCGGCGGCGTTCGCGGCGATGAAGGCGCGGCCGGGCGCCGCGGGCCAGGCGCTCGTGGAGGAGTTCGTGCCCGGGCGCGAGTACACGGTGGCGGTGGTGGACGGCGAGACGTGGCCGGCCATCGAGATCGTCGCCAAGGGCGGCTGGTACGGCTACGACGAGAAGTACAAGTCGGGCGAGACGCGCTACGACTTCGTGCGCGACTCCGGTCCGGACGGCGTGGAGCTCGAGCGGCGGCTCGGCGAGGTGGCGGTCAAGGCGTACCGCGCCGTCGGCTGCCGCGGAGTCACCCGCGTCGACTTCAGGGTTTCGCCGATCGGCAGGATATACGTCCTCGAGCTCAACACCTCCCCGGGGTTCACCGGACACTCCCTCGTGCCCAAGGCTGGCATGAAGACGGGGCTAACCTTCGCCGGGGTGTGCGACCGCATCCTCGCAAGCGCCGCCTGCGACCGGAAATGAAGAAGCTGCCCGACAACCGGCGCCGCGGGACGACGCGGCGGATCGTGGCCGCAGTGACGGTGCTCGCACTCGTCGGCCTCGTCGCCGTCGGCGCCGCGACGGCGTGGAGCTGGCTGCACGCGACGTGGATCGAGCAGTGCGTCGTGACCGACGTCTCCTCGCAGGTCTCGGTGACCTCGGGCAAGATGGTCAAGGGCGACGTCATCGCCGAGAACTTCGGCCTCAGGAAAGGTGCCAACCTAGCGCTCATCGACTTCGATGCGAAGCGCAAGGAGGTGCTCGCGAAGATCCCCAACCTGAAGTCGATCTCGGTGGTGAAGCGGCTGCCGGACAAAGTGACGATTGTCGCCGAGGAGCGCTCGCCGATCGTGCGGATGGGGATTAAGGGAAGCCGCTCCGACACCGGGCGCGTAGCCGACGCCGAGGGAATGGTGTTCCTCTGCTCGCGCGGCACCAGGATGCTGCCGGTCATCCGCGAGACGGCCGCGCCGGGGTCACCCGTGGGCAAGCGGCTCGAGGGTCGCGCGGCGGCGGCGCTACAGCTCCTCGACCTCGCGCGCGACCCGGAGTTCCAGGAGCTCGGGATCCTCGAGGTGGACATCTCCAAGCCGGATTACGTCTCCGCCACCCTGGGCGGGAGCTACTCCACCGCCAAGATCGCGTGGGAGGGAATGGACGACCCCAGCCCCGCCTCGCGCGCGGAGCTCGCCCGCCGACTCGGGCTGCTCCTCAGGGCCATCCACACCCGGATCGGCGACAACGCCGTGATCTGGAACGCGGCGGACCTCGCGAACCCCGGCCGAATCTACGCCGACACCAAGGAGTCGATAAAATGAGCAAGATCCACGCAGCGCTCGAAATCGGGACCTCCCGCACCGTGCTCGCCGTCGGCGAGACCCAGACGGGCGGGCGGATGAAGATACTAAGCCATGCCGAGATCCCCTCTTCGGGCGTGCGCAAGAGCCAGATCATCGACATCTCGCAGGCAACGCAGTCGATCCGCTCCGTGCTGCGCGAGATCGAGGCGAAGCAAGACTCCACCGGCGGCAACATCGAGATCCACAACGCGCTGCTGGTGGCCTCCGGCCAGCACATCCACGTCGCCAACGCCGAGGGCAACGCAGTCGTCGCCGGCGGCAGGGTAGGCGACGCGGAGATCATGGAGGCCGCGCGGCGCTCGCGCGAGATGCCGATTCCCAAGGGACGAGAGCTGCTGGACATCGTCGACCAGGACTACCAGATCGACAGCCTCGTCGGCATCACCTCGCCCAAGGGCATGTCGGGGCGAATGCTGAGGCTGAACACGCTCCAGATCCACGCCAGCTCCGACCGCATCCAGGACGCGCGCACCGCCGCCGATGGCGCGCGGCTGGAGATCTCCGAGCCGGTGTTCGCCGCCACCTGCACCGCCGACGCGGTCCTCGAGGAGCACGAGCGCCGCAACGGCGTGCTGGTGCTCGACCTCGGCGGCGGCTCCACCGGCTACGCCGCCTACTGCGACGGCTACCTCGCCACCGCAGGCGTCGTTGGCGTTGGCGGCGACCACGTGACCAACGACATCGCCTACGCCTTCCAGACCACCAACGCCCAGGCCGAGCGGCTGAAGACCGACGAGGCCAGCGCCGTGATCGGGCAGTACACCACCGACAACGCGCGCGTCCGGCTGACCGGCTCCTCCGCCCTGATGGAGAGCCGCGCCATCTCGCGCCGTGCGCTCGACACCGTGGTCAACGCGAGGCTCAAGGAGCTCTTCACCGTAATCCGCGAGACGCTGGAGGAAGCCGACCTCATCCACCGCCTCCACGCCGGCGTGGTCATCGCCGGCGGCGGCGCCGGGATGCGAGACATGGAGTCGCTCGCGGAGCTGGAGCTCGGCCTCGGCGTCAGGCGCGGGCGGCCGCTGCAGGTGGACGGACTCGAGGACGTGTCCGACCCGTGGGCGTTCGCCACCATCTCCGGCGCGCTCCTCTATTCCCAGCGCGCCAGCGGAACGGACAAGTCATTCCTCGGCGACATAATCGGGAGGTTCTTCAAATGAGCGCTGCATCCTCACCCATGCTCCTCGTCGGCGTCGGCACCGCCGGCTCGCGCATCGCGCACGGCGTCTCGCGCGCCTTCGGAGGCGACCTCAGGCTTCTCGCCGTCGACACCGACGCGGCGTCGGGCCAGGACGAGGAGAACTTCCTGCTGATCGGCGGCAACCGGCTCTCCGGACGCGGCGCCGGCGGCGACGTGGTCGCCGCGAGGCTGGCCGCGGAGGACTCGATCTCCGCGCTCGACGGGAAACTCGAGGGCGTGCGGCTCGCGGTGGTCGTCACCGCGCTCGGCGGCGGCACCGGCGGCGGTGCCACCATCGAGATCCTGAAGCGGCTCACCGACCTCGGCATCCACTCGATCGTCTTCGCCACCACCCCCTTCGCCTTCGAGGGCGAGGACCGCATGCGCAGCGCGCGCGGGGTGATGTCCATGGTCGAGGAGGCCGCCAGCGCCGCGTTCTTCCTGCCGCTGGACAAGCTCGTCGGCGGCGAGGACAACATGGAGGCGGCGATGAAGCGCGCCGTCGACACCATCGCCGGCGGCGTCACCCTATTCTGGCGTCTCGTCGAGAAGCCCGGCTACATCCGGCTCGACGCCGACCGCATCCGCCGGCTCGTCGCCAACGCCGGCCGCGGCAGGTTCGCCTTCGTGACCGTGCAGGGGCCCGACCGCGCCTCCGAGGCGGTCGACCGGCTCGTCCGCTCGGAGATGCTCGCCATCGCGAGCGCGCCGGTGAACGCCATCCTCTGCGGCGTCCTCGCCGGCGAGGACCTGAGGCTCAGCGAGCTCGGGCGGGTGGCGGACGGAATCAGGGAGGCGTTCGGCGAGCAGATCCCCTTCGAGATCGGCACCGTCAACGACGAGGCGACCTTCTGCGGACGGCTCTCGGTGGTGGTGATGCTCTTCGAGTCCGCCGCGGCGGTCGAGACCCCGCAGCAGGGCCAGGCCAGGGCGCGGCGCCGCGGCGCGGCGAAGAGTCCGCTCGGCCCCGGCCAGGGCAGCGCGCGGCGCTTCCACAAGACCGAGCCCACGATCTGGCATGGCGAGGACCTCGACCTTCCCACCTACCTCAGGCGCAACATCAACCTCGATCTCTGATGCGCGACGGACACGTAAGGGTTCTGCCGCTCCATGTGGCGAACAAGATCGCCGCCGGCGAGGTGGTGGAGCGCCCGGCGAGCGTCGTCAAGGAGCTCGTCGAGAACTCCATCGACGCCGGCGCGAAGTCAATCCGCATCGCCATCTCCCAGGGCGGGCGCAAGCTCGTGTCGGTGCAGGACGACGGCTGTGGCATGACCCGCGACGACGCCGTCCTCTCGCTCGAGCGCCAGGCCACCTCGAAGATCCTCGACGCCGAGGACATCGAGCGAATCGACACCCTCGGCTTCCGCGGCGAGGCGATTCCCTCGATCGCCTCCGTCTCGCGCTTCACGCTGACCACCCGCCGCCGCGACTCCGACGAAGGCACCATGCTCCAGGTGAACGCCGGCACCCTCGCCGAGGTGCGCCCTGCCGGCTCCCCTCCCGGTACGCTCGTCGAGGTGCGCGACCTCTTCTGCAACATCCCCGCGCGGCGCAAGTTCCTGCGCTCCTACGCGACCGAGGAAAGCCACGTCCGCCAGATCTACACCATCCACGCCCTTGCCCATCCCGAGATCGCCTTCTCGCTCACGGTGGACGGACGCGAGGCCGGGCGGCTGCCGCCCGCCGCGAACACCGCCGACCGCGTGCGCGACCTCTTCGGCCCCGAGTTCACCGAGTCGGTGCTGCCGATCCCGGAGCCGCCTGGCGAGGAGACGGGGAGCGGCGGCGCAGTCAGGGTGTCGGGGTTCGTCGAGCGTCCCAACCTCGCCTGTCCGACACGGCGCGAGCAATACGTCTTTGTGAACGGTCGTCCCGCCAGCGCGCCGTCGGTAGCCTACGCGATCCGCGAGGCGTATCCGCGCCGCCAGGGCGACGCCAGGCCGGCGGTAATCCTCTTCATCGAACTCGACCCAGGGCAAGTCGACGTCAACGTCCACCCCACCAAGCGCGAAGTTCGCTTCCGGGACAACGTGGCGGTCAAGGCCGCCGTCACCGCCGCGATCGGACGCGCCATTGGAATCGCCGCGGAACCAGCGATGGCGGCGGCAATGGCACAGCCGACAATCGACAACCGACAGCCGGCGGAAATGCATGCACAGATTTCGCCGACCCCTTCTGCGCCGGTCTCGCCAATCCCCCCAGCCTCGCCAGTACAGCCACATTCAGCACCAACTCCGCCCTACCCGTCCGTCCCCGCCGCGACGCCGACGCCCGCGCCGGTCGAGGCCGAGCTCAAGGTGTCGGTCGACGGCGAAAAGTCGAAGCCGTGGCGGTGGTTCAAGTTCCTCGCCCAGCCGGGAAGCGGCTACCTGCTCATCGAGACCGACGCTGGCATCGTGACCATCAACCCCGTCGCCGCGCGCGAGCGCATCGTCTACGAGCGGCTGAAGGACGTTAAGACGCCATCCCAGCCGCTGCTCATCCCCGAGACGGTGCGTCTCTCGCCGGTCGACTACTCGCGGCTCGCCGCAGCGATGGACGCGCTGACTGCGATGGGGTTCGCGCTGGAGCCGTTCGGGCAGAACACCTTCAAGATCGACGCCATCCCGCAGATCGCCTCGTCGCTCTCGGCGGCGGACCTGCTCGCCACGATCTCGCGCGACCTTTCCGAACCGGGACAGCGCCGCAGCGGCGAACGCTGGCGCGAGGAGCTGATCGCGAAGTCGGTCGCGCGCTCGTTCGCGGGCGCGCCGATCCGCGTCACGCCCGAGGCAGCGACGAAGCTTGTCGAGGAGCTCTGCTCCTGCCGGATGCCATACGTATGCCCGCGGGGGAAGCCGGTGATGATCTTCACCTCCACCCGCGAGCTCGACCGCAAGTTCGACCGCGCCTAACCAAACCTTTGGTCAATTTCCCAAAGGCGCGGAGAAAGCTTGGCTCAGAAGCCGACGTTCATCAGCGGGAGGAACGGGAGCCAGCCGCCATGGGCGATGACGTTCCTCCTGTTCCGATGCGCCGCGCTACTGCTCGTAGTGGCGGCGGTAGTACTGGTTAAAGGCGTAGAACATCACGTTCACGCCGAGCTTGTACGCCTGGTCGGCCACCTCGGGCGACGCGCCCGAATGATCGTCGCGCCAGGCGTCGTTGATGTCGCCGGGATGGTAGAACACGACCCACCGTCCCTCGTCGCGCACGCCCATGGCGCGATAGCCGGCATGGTGCCAGAACGCGGGCGCGCCGTCGGGGAACACGTACGGGCGATGGTAGATCGTGTCGTCGTTGGGGATGTCCACGAGCGGGCGTCCCGGGAACACGCGCCGGAGCATCGACTTGACGGCACCGTCGAAGTAGCCGCCGCCGTTGTCGATGAAGAGCATCCCGCCTTCCTTGAGGCAGTAGTCCCTGAGAATGCGCACCTCGCGGTCGGAGATTGAAATGCCGCGCATGCCTGTCATGAACACGAACGGCGGCGAACGCTTCTTGGGGAAGAACCTGAGCCGCTCGATCTCGCGGAACTCGGTCTCCTTGGCGATCTTCATGCCGGTCCACTCGTGGAACTTGAGGAGCAGGTTGTAGTCGGCGCCCTTGCCCATGTCCTGATCCCAGTCGCCGCCGTTGTACTTCAGGCGGATGAACCTGACGGCCGAGCCATCCATGCCCTTCGGCCAGCCGCCGGACCCCTTGCCCTTGCCGCCCTTCTGCGACGAGTTCTGGGCGGCGTAGGTATCCTTCGTCTCCTCCTCGAGCTCCTTGAGCGTCACCACGTCGTCGATGTCCATGCGCTCGAGGATGTAGGGGCTCCAGGGGTTGACGGTGAGCTTCTTCGGCTTCTTGCGCTTGATCTTCTTCACCTGGACCTGCTCGAAGACCTGCTCGCCGCCGCCCTTGGGGAGGCCATACGGCTCCTCCCATCCCCACATGAAGACGAGATAGGGCCCGAAGATCACGAGGAAGAAGATGGTGAAGGCGTAGTAGAGCGAGCTCTTCCAGCGGCGGTCGCCGACGGTGGTCTTGGCCGCGGCGACGACGCGCTCGCCGGCGTCGCGCGTGAGCGGCTCGTCGCCGAAGCCGTAGGCGCGGCGGACGCCCTTCATGAGCAGCGCGACGAGGAGCGCAAGAGTCCAGAGCGCGGCGACGAGTCCCCAGAAGAGGAGCCCCGTCCATAGCTCGTTGCGCATCCCAGAGTCGAACGCCTTGTGGTCGCAGGCGACGAAGATGGAGCCGACTCGCATCAGCCAGACGAGGGCGAGCGCGGCGGTCGCGGCGAAGGAGGCCCACGCCGCCTGCATCAGCCGGAAGGAAAACCGTTTCTTCGCCAGCGCGGACACCATCGCCGCCAGCGAAAGCGCTGCGGCGGCGAAGAGCGCCCAGGCGAGGCGAACGCCGGCGGCAAGGTGGCCTGCGCTCTCAAGGTAGCGGACGAGCGACTCGTCGAACTCCTTCGCGGCCACGTAGCCGCCGGAGACTAAGTACGCGCACCAGACGGCGACGAGGACGAGCGGGAAGAACCCGACCGCGAGGCGGAAGGAGAGCGAGCGGCGGCCCTGCAACGCCCACAGCGCACCGACGACCTTTAGGCAGAAGGACGACAGCCGCCGGTGGCAGGCCTCGACGAACCCAAGCGCTCTCTCGACGAATTCCATCGCGTTAACGGTACGGACCTGATTCCCCTTAGTCGAGCGACAGGTCGTCGCCGAGCTGGAACTCTTTCTTCGGCGGCAGCGGATCCACCTCGGGCGGCGTCACCTTGCCGTCCTCCGCAGCAGGCGTCGCGGCGTTCGCTGGCGTCGCGGCGTTCGCTGCGTTCGTGGCGGCGGGCGCGGCGGCCTTCTCGGTCTTGGCCTTCTTCGCCTCCTCGGCGGCCTTTTCCTCCGCCGCGGCCTTGCGCCGCGCCGCCTCGGCCTCCTTGTTCTCCTTCGACTTCTGGGCGTTGATGTAGGACGGCGAATGGACGCCGTACGTCCACCAGTCGGCGAAGAGCGAGAACGACGTTCCGCCCAGCAGCGCCGTGTGTGCGATGATGGAAATCACCAGCGCCTTCGCGAAGATGGAGCGCTCGATGTCGGTCAGCAGCATGTCTGGTTTTTTCATGTTTCTATTCCTCCGGTTCGCCGGTGAGTATCATCTTCGCCCCCGATTCGCTGATCGCCTCGATCAGGGGCATGAAATCCTTTTTCGTCAGGTCCTTGTGGATCGCCACGTGGACGGTGTATTCGTGGTCCTTCTCGGCCAGTTCCTTAAGCGCGCTGGTGACCTCGCTCTTCGAGACCTGCGCGCCTTCGAACCATATCTGGCCGTCCTTGTCCAGCAGCACCGAGCACTTCGGCGGCTCCTGCTGCTCGAGCGACGGCGCATCCGGCTTCTCCAGCTCGACGTTGCCGGTCTTCATGAAGTTCGACGCGAGCATGAAGAAGATGATGAGCAGGAACGCGATGTCGCCCATCGACGAGAGCGGCAGCACGAGGCTCGGCTTCTTTCTCCTCCTTATCGCCACGTCACTCCTCCATCACCGCCACCACGCCGCCAGCGGCGGCAATCGCCGTCGCCACCTGGTAGTAGCGCTCGTACTTGACCTCTGGCGCGGTCTCCACCACGACCGCCCGCTTGTCCGGCTTCTGGGCTGGGAAGTTGCGCCGCCAGAGCTCGGCCCTGAGCTCGTTCATGGTGACCTCCTTCTCGTTCTTCTCGCCGGCGGAGAAGACGATGCGGTCGGTGGTGAGGCGCACCGTGGGCGTGTCCGACTGCTTCTGCTCTGTCGACGGCTTGGCGCTCGAAGGCATGTCCATCATCCGCCCGAACGGCCTTACCAGCGACGTCGTCAGGATGAAGAAGATGATGAGCAGGTTGGCAATGTCGGAGAAGGACGTCAGATCAGGACTGACGTCTCCCTGCCGCTTTGGACCGATGCGCTTCACTTCCGCAGATTCCGCGCCTTACGCGCCGACCGCCTGGCCGAACTCCGCGATCGCGCCCTCGAGCCGCATGTTCCACTCCTCGACGCGCTTCTGGAACATGTTGTAGGCAACGACGCCGGGAATCGCGATGATGAGGCCGGCGGCGGTGGTGATGAGCGCCTCGGAGATGCCGCCCGCGACCGCGCCCGGGTCGAGCCCGGCGGCCTCGGCCATCACCGAGAAGGAGTTGATCATGCCCGTCACCGTACCGCACATGCCGATGAGCGGCGAGATGGACGCGACGAGCACCAGGAGACCGAGCCTCTTCTCGAGCCCGTTCATCGAGCGCGGCGCGTAGTCCTCCATCGCCTTGGTGACGCCGGCGCCGATCTCGGCCTCGCTCCGGCCCTTCTCGCGCATATCGACGAGACGCCTGAGGCCCGTCAGCAGTACCGCTGCGACCGGCCCCTCGCCTCCCTCGCAGACCTTCACCGCGCGGTCGACATCGCCGGCGGCCACCGCCTCGCAGACCTCGGCGCGCATCTTGTCGGGGTCGATCTTCGCGGCGCAACGGAACGCGCGCGCGCGGTCGATGATCGCCGCGACCATCGCAATCGAGCAGATAAGCAGCGGAATCATCATCCAGCCGCCGTCCATCAGGTATCCTATCATGGTCTCTCCTTCCTGTTGTTGAAGTCTTCCATCGTGTTGAATGCGTTTCGCCGCCGGAATGTTCAGCCGACGAGCCCAAGATCCTTCATCGTCCCCTTCAGCTGCGCGAGCTTCGCGTCGTCGGTCTCGCAGAGCGGCAGGCGGAACACCCGCTCGCACCTGCCCATCGCGGCGAGCGCCTCCTTCACCATCACCGGGTTGACGTCGATGAAGAGGTCGCGGAAGAGCCGGTAGTACCGCTCGTGGATCGCGCGAGCGCCGACGAAGTCGCCGGCAAGCGCCTTCCTCACCATGTCGCCCATCTCGCGCGGGATGACGTTCGAGGCGACGGAAATGACGCCCGCGGCACCGACTGCGATCATCGGCAGGGCGAGCGAGTCGTCGCCGGAAAGCACCGTGAGGCCCGGCGCGGCGTCGCGCACCGCGCTAACGCGGTCGACCGACCCGGCCGCCTCCTTGATGGCGACGACGTTCGGGTGCGCGGCGAGGCGCTTCACGACGGAAAGCGGAATCTCGCGACCGGTCCTGCCAGGCACGTTGTAGAGGATCACCGGCAGCCCCAGGTCCGCGACGGACATGAAGTGGCGGTAGAGTCCCTCTGGGTTGGGCTTGTTGTAGTAGGGGGTGACCTGGAGGCAGGCGTCGGCGCCGCCGCAGGCGATCGCCGCGCGGGTCAGGGAAAGCGCCTCGGCGGTAGAGTTCGCGCCGGTGCCGGCGACGATGGTGCACTTGCCCGCGGCGAACTCGATCGTCTTCTCGATCATGCAGTGGTGCTCCTCGTGGGTGAGCGTGGGCGACTCGCCGCTCGTCCCCACCGAGCAGATGCCATCGACGCCCGCGGCGGTCTGCTCCTCGACGAGCGCCCTGAGCGCGCCGTAGTCGACCGACCCGTCGCGCGCGAACGGGGTCACGAGTGCCGTGATGGTGCCGGAAAGGTTCATAGTCTTTCGCTCCGTCTAACTGCTATGCCTTCTTAAGCTGCGGGAAAAGCACCACGTCGCGAATCGAGTCGGTGCCGGTAAGGAACATGACCAGGCGGTCGACGCCGAAGCCGAGTCCGCCGGTCGGCGGCATGCCGCATTCGAGCGCACTGATGAAATCTTCGTCGATCTTCTCGGTGTCCTCGCCGGCCTGGTTCTCAAGCGCCTTGCGCTGCTCCAGTGGGTCGTTCTGCTCGGTGTAGCCGGGGCAGAGCTCGCGGCCGGCGACGACGAACTCGAAGACGTCCACGAGGCTGGGGTCGTCCTTGCACGCCTTGGCGAGCGGGACGAACTCGTGCGGAATCCTGGTCACGAACGTCGGCTGCATGAGCTTCTTCTCGATCAGCTTGTCGTAGACCTCGTGGGTGAGCTCGAGTTCGCGCGTGATCCCGTCGAGCTCGAGGTTGGTTCCGGTCTCGGCGCCCTTCGCCTTGGCCTTCGCGAGCTGGGTCGCGAAGTCGAGCTCGAACCAGTCGTCGCCCATCAGCTCCTTCACGAGGTCCCTGTACGCGACGCGGCGGTACGGCGGGTTGAAGTCGATGACCTCCTTCGCCTCTCCGTACTCGACCCTGCGCGTGCCGATCACCTTGTCGCAGAGGTGGGGGAGAAGCCCCTCCATGATCGCCTCCATCGAGGTGCGGTCGCCGTACGCCTCGTAGATCTCGCACACCGTGAACTCGGGGTTGTGGGTGCGGTCGATGCCCTCGTTGCGGAAGTCCTTGCCGAGCTCGAAGACCTTGTTCATGCCGCCGACGAGGAGGCGCTTCAGGTAGAGCTCTGGCGCGATGCGCATCACGCAGTCCTTGTCGAGCGCGTTGAAGTGGGAGAAGAACGGCTTCGCGGCCGCGCCGCCGGCCTGGTCCTGGAGAATCGGCGTCTCGACCTCGACGAATCCCCTGTCCCAGAGATACTTCCTGATCTCCATGATGAGCTTCGAGCGCGTGAAGAAGCGCTCGCGGCTCTCGTCGTTCGTCATCAGGTCCACGTAGCGGCGGCGGTAGCGCTCCTCCTGGTCGGCGAGGCCGTGGAACTTCTCCGGCGGCTGCTCCAACGCCTTCGCGAGCATCGTCCACTCCTTCACCACCACCGACTTCTCGCCCTTCTGGGTGGTGAAGAACACGCCCTCGGCACCGATGATGTCGCCGAGGTTGAGCTGCTTGAACGCGGCGAAGGCGGTCTCGGAGAGCTCGTCGCGCTTGAAGATGAGCTGGAAGCGGTCGGTGCCGTCGTTCATGGTGCAGAAGTTCATCTTGCCCATGCGGCGGATCATGAGGAGGCGGCCGGCGACGCGCACCGGCTCCCCCTCCTCGAAGTTTTCGCGCGCGGCCTTGAGGTCGACGTGGTCGTACCTGCGGCCGTAGGGCTCGTAGCCCATCTCCCGTAGCGCCTTCATCGAGGCGAGGCGCTGTTCGCGGTATTCGTTGGTTTCCTGTGCCATGGACTTGACCTACTTCTCCTCCGGCTTCGCGCCGAGGTCGCTGAGCTTCATGGAGATGACGCGCGAGACGCCCTTCTCCTGCTGGCTCACCCCGTAGACGAGGTCGGAGCCGGCGATCGTGTGCTGGTTGTGGGTGATGATGAGGAACTGCGACTGCGCGAGGAACTCCTGCAGCTGCGAGACGAAGCGGCCGATGTTCGCGTCGTCGAGCGCGGCGTCGAGCTCGTCGAGCATGCAGAACGGCGCGGGCTTGATCATGAAGATCGAGAAGAGCAGCGCCACCGCCGTCATCGTGCGCTCGCCGCCGGAGAGGAGCGAGACCGACTGCGGGCGCTTCCCGGGCGGACGCGCCACGATGTCGATGCCGCACTCGAGCGGGTCCTCCTCGTTCTCCAGCAGCACCAGCCGTGCCTCACCGCCGCCGAAGAGCTTGGCGAACATCGCCTGGAAGTTGCGGTTCGCCGTCTCGAAAGTCGTGCGGAACATCGTGCCCGAGGTGTCGTTGAGGCTGCCGATTAGCTCCATCAGCCGCGCCTTCGCGGCGATGAGGTCCTCCTCCTGCGCCTTCTCGCGGGCATAGCGCTCCTCGAGCTCGCGGCACTCCTCGACGGCGACCATGTTCACCGGCCCGAGCGCAGCGATCTCGGCCTGGAGCTGCGAGACGGTGCGCTCCACCTCGGAAAGCGGCGGCTCGCCGGCCGCGCCCCAGTCCGGGTCCGGCTCGCGCATCACCGCGTCGGCGAAGAGGCCGTACTCGTCCTGCAGGTGCTCGTAGACGTTCTGGCGGCGCATCGTGGCCTCGGCCGCCTGCACCTCCAGCTTGGCGCGGAAGTCCTTCGCCTGGTCGAGCGCGATCCGGCGCTCGCCGACCCTGGCGTCGGCGGCGGAGATCTTCTCGAGCATCGCCGCGCGCTCGTCGCGGACGGCCTGGATGCGGGAGAGCGCCTCGCCGGCGCGGGACTTGAGCTCCTCGAGGCCGGCCATCAGGTCGCCAGACTCCTCGGTGAGACGGTCGATAGACTCGCGGTAGCCGGCGATTTGTCCCTCGCGCGCGGCGATCGCGCGCTCGATCTCGGCGCGCCGCGCGGCGGACGACTCCTCCTGCTGGCCGACGAACGAAAGCTCCTGCTCAAGCTGGCTCAGGGCGATGCGCCGCTCGGTGAGCCGCTGCGACGCCGGCATGTGGCCGCGCTCCATCGCGCGGAGCTCCTCCTCGGCGGCGGCGACGACCGCCATCAGGTCCTCGCGCTTCATCATCGTCGTCACCGTGGTGCCGGCCTTCCACGTCTCCACCGCGCCGTTGCGTCTGACCTCGCTGTCCGCGACGAGCGTGCCGGTGCGGGTGGTGTCCGCGACCTCGCGGCGCTTCTTCGCCACCTCGGCGCTCTTCGCGTCGATCTCGGCCTGCAGACGCGAGAACTCCTCCTCGGCCCCGGCCAGCGCGTCGCGCGCCGCGGCGAGCGAGTCGCCGAGCAGCGCACGCTTCTGCGCGAGCGACTCGGACTGCAGCTTCGCCTCGGAAAGCGCCTCCTCGGCGAGCTTCAGCTCGCCCTCGTCGCGCGCGATGTAGCCGCGGTACTCCTCGACGCGCGACGCGTTGACGCCGATCACCTCGCGGGCGCGGGCGTACGCGCCCTCAGCGGACGCCTGCTCGGACGCGAGCGCCTGGAGACCGTCCTCCAGCTCGTGGATCTGCGCGTGCAGCGCCTGCGCCTCGGCCTCGGCGGCGGCGACAGTCTCCTGCGCCTCGGCGATTGCGCGGTCGACCTCGGCGCGGTTCCGCGCGTTCTGCTCCAGCTCCTGGTCGTAGGAGCGGATGCGCTGGCGGGAAAGGTGGATGTCGAGCCCGCGCAGCCGGTCCCGGAGCTCCTTGCACTTCTTCGCCTTGCCCACCTGGCGCTGCAGGGAGCCGATCTGGCGCTTCATCTCGCGCAGGACGTCCTGCTCGCGCAGGAGGTTCTGCTCGGTCTGCTCGATCTTGCGGAGCGCCTCCCTGCGGTCGGCCTTGAACTTGGTGATGCCGGCCGCCTCCTCGAACACGGCGCGGCGGTCCTCGGGACGCGAGGAGAGCACCGCGTCGATCTGGCCCTGGGCCATCACCGAATAGGAGCTGGTGCCGATGCCCGTGCCCATGAAGAGGTGCTGCACGTCCTTGAGGCGCGAGGGCTGCTTGTTGATGTAGTACTCGCCGGTGCCGTCGCGGTAGACGCGACGGGTGATGGTGACCTCGTGGTAGTCGGTGCCGAGCTCCTTCTCGCACTCGGCGAAGGTGATGGACACTTCCGCCGCGCCGAGCGGCTTGCGCGTGTCGGTGCCGTTGAAAACCACGTCGGCGAGCTTGGAGCACCTCAGCGCAGTCGGCTTCTGCTCGCCGAGCACCCAGCGGATCGCGTCGGAAACATTGGACTTTCCGCATCCGTTCGGACCGACGATCGCGATCAAACCGGGATCGAAGTCGAGCCGCGTCTTGTCCGCGAACGACTTGAAGCCGATTATCTCTAACTGCTTGAGGTACATTAAGGGTGTATTATACCATATTTTTTGGTTGCGTGAGCGGCGGATGGGCAATCCACTGCGTCGGCATCACTTGCCCTTCGGCTTCGCACGGGTCTGAAACTCGACCGACTGCACGGTGTGGGGCTCGATGGTGACGAACATGTCGTCGCACTTCGGGTTGACGCCGCTCGGAAGAGGGATGTACTTGTGGCCCTTGCAGTCCCAGTTCGACCATGTCTCGAAGCCGGTCTGGGTGTCCTCCCAGCTTACCTGGCGCCAGTAGCGGCCGTCGCCCGGCACTTCGCGGCTGTCGACGTACTTCTCGGGGCAGCTCAGCGCGCGGTAGGTGGGAGCGGCGAACTGGCGTCCGGGGATTACCACCCTGACGCGCTCGGCGGCCGGCTTGGTGTTCACCATGAGAAGGCAGTAGCGGCCGCAGCCGTCGCCGGCGAGGAGGTACTCGACCTCGCCCTTCACGCCCGGCGACTCGGCGCGCTCCTTGAGCGCCTTGCGGTGGGCGTAGGTCTCGGTCGCGACGCGTGCGGAGGTGTAGAACGAGTCCTCGGTGCCGGCCTCCTTCGAGGTGCCGTGCTGGTAGACGAGCGGATTGTCGCGCAGCGCCTCTCCGAGGATGCGGTACATCACGCCGCAGTGCCCCACCTCCATCCGCGGCTGGTTGTAGCCGGAGCGGTGGTCGGGCAGGCAGGACTGGTTGGCGTCGCGCCACTGCACGTACCACTCGCGCCCGTTCGACTGGTAGAGCGCGCCCGAGAGCGCGGTGAGCTGGTGGTGGCAGAAGCCGTCAACCTCCGGCTGCGAGAGCGCCATCAAGGTGAAGTGGGCCATGATCAGCGAGTCGCGGAAGATGCGCTGGCAGCGGTTGTCCTCGTCCGAGCGCTGGCGCACCTCGGTGAGCCACCACTTCTTGCCCTTGAGGAGTTCGGGATAGAGGTCCACGAAGTAGCGGAAGCGCTTGATGCCGTGGTAGGAGCAGCTGTAGGGGTCCTCCGCGCCGTAGGCATGCCAGACGATGTGGCCGACCTTGGAGAGCTGGTTGGAGGCGGCCATGGCGAGCATGAACCTGGTGGAGAACTGGTTGAAGTCGGCGGACGAGAAGTAGGTGCTGCGGTACATCTCGTCCTTGCCCTCGAGCCTGGCGCGCATGTGGGCGAGGTCGGGGTTCCCCTCGAAGAGCTCGCCGATGTTGAAGCCGAGCGGCAGCTTTGGCCATACCTTCTCGGCGCGGACGATGAAGTCGGTCCAGTACCGGGCAAGCGACTCGTAGCGCGGGTTGCCGTAGGTCTCATTGCCCATCTCGAAGCCGGCGACAACGTCCTTGTAGCCGTTGTCGACGAGCCACTGGACGATCTCGACGTTCTCGTCGACCGCGTTGGTGGAGGCGCACTCGAGGCAGACGAACACCTTGATGCCGTTGGCCTTGTAGAAGTCGAACGCGGCCTTGGGGTTGGATCGGCGCGCCTTCGGGCCGGCGGCGTTCCGGCGCCGGAACCAGCTGTTCATGCACTGGAGGCGGAGAAGGTTCGCGCCCGCCTCCTTAAGCGTGCGCGAGGTCTCCACCCGGTTGGTCACGAACCACCAGTCGTCGTTCGCGACCGACCAGACACTCTCCAAGGCGGCATTGAAGCCGATGCCCTGGTTGCAGCCGGTCTTGCGCATGTCCTTGAACGGCTTGGCGGCGGGGTCGAGCGAGATCTCGAAGTCGGCGAAGGCCGCCGCCGCAGCAAGCGCCGCGACCGCGGCGAAGATCGTCCTCCTCATGCCGACCCTTACTTCCCGGGCTTGGGCGGGTCGGCGAGCGGCACCGTGACCGTCTGCACGGTGTTCGGCGCGATCGTCACCGTCAGCACATCGCACTTCGGCTTGATTTTGGCATACGCCTCCATCGGAATGTGCGAAACGCCGAACTGCGTCTCCTCCCAGCTCATCTGCCTCCAGACCGGTCCGTCGCCCGGGATGGCGCGGCAGTCGATGAACTCCGCGGGACAGCTGAGCGTGCGGTAGACCGGCGCATAGAAGCACTTGTCCTTGACCGTCACCTTGAACGTCTCAGGCGTGGACTTGGTGTTGACCATCATGAGGCAGAGCTGGCCGCTGCCGTGCGCGGCCACCCACTCGACCTCGCCGTCGACCTTCGGCGCCTGAGCCTTGGGCGTTCCCTCGATGATCGCGCGGCGATGCTTGTAGACCTGGTCGGTCACGCGCGCGGAGGTGAAGAACGTGTCCTCGGCGTCCCGGACCTTCGAGGTGCCGTGCGCGAGGAACTGGGGATGGTCCATGATCGCCTCGGTGAACAGGCGGTAGAGGACGCCCATCGCGCCCACCTCCAGCCGCGGCATGTCGTAGGGCGCGACGCGGTCGGGGATCTCGCGTGAGCCCCACTTCGCGCCGTCCATCCACTGGACCGCCCACGACTTGCCGGTCGACTGGTAGATGGTGCCGGAGAGCGAGCTCGCCTGGTGCTGGAGGAGCGCGTCGGTCTCGGGCTGGCAGAGCGCCATCAGCGCGTAGTGCGACCACAGCAGGGTCTCGCGGAAGATGCGCTGGCAGCGGTTGTCCTCGTCCGAGCGGAGACGCACCTCGGTGAGCCAGTAGTTCTTGCCCTTGAGCTGCGGATACGCCTCGATGAAGTTGCGGAAGCGTTGGAAGCCGTAGTAGGAGCAGCTGTACGGCGTCTCGGCGCCGTAGGCGTGGTAGATGATGTGGTCTACCTTGTGGAGGTGGTTGGACATCGCCTCCACGAACCGCGCGGTGTTGCGGTTGAGCTCGCCGGCGCTGAAGTAGCCGGTGTCGTAGGTCCAGCCGTGGTGCAGGGACTCGTTGGACTTCATGCGCGCGGCGATCTGGGCGATGTCGGGGTCGTTCTCCATGTACTCGCCGATTACGATGCCGAACGACAGCTTGGGCCAGATCTTCTGCGCGCCGTCGATGACCTGCGGCCAGAACTCGGCCCGCTTGTAGTAGTCCTTGCTCGCATAGGTCTCGTTGCCCATCTCGATGCCGACGACCTGGTCCTTGTAGCCGTTGTCGACAATCCACTTGACGATCTCGAGGTTGTTGGCGACCGCGGCCTGGTCGGGGCACTCGAGGCAGACGAAAACCTTGATGCCGTTGGCCTTGTAGAAGTCGAACGCGGCCTTGGGGTTGGTGAGCGGGTACTTGCCGTCCTTGGTGCGCTTGTTGCGGTTGTTGAACCAGGTATTCATGCCCTGGAGGCGCATCACCCTCAAGCCGGCCTCGCGGAAGATCCGCGCGGTCTCGACCTTGTTTTCGACGTAGAGGATATCGTCGTTGCCGTCGACGTGGCAGAGCCAGGCCTCCATCGCGCCGTTGACGCCCATGGCGATGCCGTTGGCGGTCTTCTTCATGTCCTTGATCGGCTTCGCCTTGAGGTCGAGGTCGATGTCGATGCCGGCTGAAGCCGTCCAGGCCGCGGCAGCCGCGAGCGCGGCGATTATCGTCTTGTTCATGTGGTTCCTTTCTGCCGCCGGGGCGGCTACATGTTGTTCATGGTGCCGGTGAGAACGGTATTGATCGACTTGAGCGCGTTGGAGATGAGGTCGTAGGCCTGGTCACGCTTGTTCGTCAGGGACTGGAGCTTGATCATCATCCTGCTGCGAGGAGGTTGTCCTCCTTGTCGATCTGGTACTGCACCTCGGTCAGGGCCTTCTGCACATCGCCGCGGACCATCGTGGAGGAGAGGCCCTGAATCGATATTCCGTAGTAGTAGTCGACGCTCTTGACGAACGTGAACCCGTCCACGATATACTCGACCCGGGAGATGCCGTAGACGGAATCCCCTGAAATATCGCTGACGTCTATTGCCTTCCCCATGGTACAGTATGCCTTTTGTGAATATTATATCAAATAATCCCCTTCGCGTTCAATGGTCAAAAATCCGACTAAACTTTCGTTTAACCTTTCTAAGTTCCGTTTACTTTGGCAAACGGCCGAGTTCGCGAGCCACGAACCACGAATCACGAATCAAAATCCTCGCCTCGCCGGCGAAGACGGGATGGCCGGCCACGTCGAGCGAGCCGTCGGGATTGACCCCTCCGCAGACGCCGGCGACCGGCGCGGTGTCTACATCGGTCTGCACCACTTCGACTTCGCGGCCGCGCAGGAAGTCGACCGCGGCGATGCGCGGATGCAGCGCCGCGAAGCCGTCCCGCCGCCAGACCGCGTGGAGGTCGGCAAGAGCGGCCAGGACGGCGTCCCGCACCGCCGCGACCGCCGGCGCCGCGTTGACCGCCAGCGCGAGCGACGTCGCACGCGCAGCGATTTCGGCGGGGAAGCTGCGCTCGCCGACGTTGACGCCGATGCCGGCGATGATCCTCTCACCGTCTCGCTCGCAGAGGATGCCGCAGACCTTCCGGCCGCCGACGTAGACGTCGTTCGGCCACTTGAGGAGGAAAGGCGCGGACGCGTCCGGGCAGAGCGACGAAAGCGCGCCGACGACGGCAAGCCCGGCGACGAGCGGAAAAGTAGCCGCCGCCTCGGGCGGCATTCCGTCGACCGGCACGACCGCGCTCATCATCAGGTTGACGCCGCTCGCCGAATGCCAGCGGTGGTCGAGGCGTCCGCGCCCCGCGGTCTGGAAGTCGGCGGTGAACGCGGTCCACGGTGCGGCGCCGCGCGCGTCGAGGTTGGTGGAGGATGTCTCCGGCAGGTGGTGGACCGTCCAGTTCATACCGCCACCGCCTCTTCGCCGCCGTCCACGGCGATGATGCAGCCGGTGGTGAACTGAGCCGCGGCGAGGAAGGCGACCGCCTCGGCCACCGCCTCCGGCGTCGGTCGGCCGAGCGGAGTAAGGCCCGCCTTTTCGCGGAAGCCGACCGGCGCGAGCACTGGACCCGGCGCGACGCCGTTGACGCGCAGGGTGTCCGCGAAGAGCGCCGCAGCGCGGCGCGTGAAATCGACAAGCTTGCGCTTTGACTCGAGGTAGGCGCCGCCGCCTTCGCCCGCGAGCGCACGAGAGTCGAGGATGTTCACCACCGCGCCGCGACCGGATTCGCGACCGGATGCGAGGATGGTGAGCTTCTCCGCGGCAGTGTAGTTGACGGCCTCGATCCGCGCGGCGGTTTCGGCGTCTACTTCGCCCTGGGCGAAAAGTCCGGCGTTGTTGACGACGAGGTCAGGCGGCTCACCTCCGAGCTGCCGCAGCGCCTCGGCGTAGAGGCGCGCCGCGCCAGCCGGCTCGGAGAGGTCGGCGACGATGTCGGCGCCGGCATCGGCGCGGTGGGAGCTCGTCAGCACCCGCCAACCGCCGGCGCGCAGGCGCCCGGCGACCGCGAGGCCGATCCGCGTCGCACCCCCAGTCACCACCGCAGTAAGATGATTTGTGACAAAATCCTTCATTGTCTTGACTCGATGTAGACGAAGGCGAGGGAGGAAGACTCGACTTCGATCGTCGCGGCTGCGGCCCGGTTCAGCGTGGCGCAGTACGGCTTCGCGAACCTCACCCCGTCCAGCGGCCACGTGAGCCCCTTCGACTCCATCCTCGCCTTCGGGTCCGCCGTGAACACCGACACCCCGGCGCCCTTCCACGCCCGGAGCCGCGCGCGGCCATGGACCGGATGGAACACGCCGAAGTCGGTCACCACCTTCACCTGCGCCTCCAGCGCGCGGAAGACATTGCCGATCGTGTGGTCCTCGCGCCGACCAGTCGCGCCGACTACCACCAGGTCGCGCCATTCCCGTCTGCGACAGAACGCAATCGCCTTGGCGAGGTCGTTGTCATCCTGCGACTCCACCCGCACCGCGTTCGGCGGCGCTGCCCGGCACGAGTCGAAGTCGCCCACGGTATAGTCCGGCCATCTGCGGAACCGCCGCCGGTAGGCGAGCGCGGCGCCATCGCAGGCTACCACGCGGCGGGCGCGCTCAAGAAGCCGCCTTGCCTCGCCGCCCGGCCGCGGAAAGTCGCCATCCGCGACAATGACCGTGTAGTTGCTCATACTGCGCGTATTATACCATATCCGTGCCTCGTGCCTCGTGGCTCTCCTCAGCGGCGGCGGAGGACGATGACGGTGATTTCGGCGCGGTTGAGGATGCGGAGCGGGAAACCAGCCCACTGGCCGGTGCCGGGCGAGACATGCAGAAAGCGCCCGGGCGCGAACTCGAAGAGCCCGCGGACATGTCCCTCGTTGAACCGCGCGACCAGCAGGCTCAAAAGCGGCATCGCCCCGCCATGGGTGTGGCCGGAAAGCTGCAGGCTCACCCCGGCTTCCGCCGCGCCGGTCGCCGCCGTGAACGGACGGTGGCAGAGCAGCACCCGAAACGCGTCCGCCGGCACTCCGGCAAAGGCGCCGTCCGCGCGCCAGTCCTCACGCCGGCAGAAGAAGGCGCGGTCGCGCATCCCGCCCACGAAGATTGAGCTTTCGCCGCGGCGGATCTCGACCGGCCCCGTCTTCTCCGGAAACACGATGCCGAATCCAATGAGGACGTCGCACCACCGGTCCCACCGCCAGTACATCTCGTGGTTGCCGGTGCAGCCCACGACGCCGTCCCGGGCTCTGAGGGACCGAAGCGGCGAGAGGTCGTCCTGCCGGTCGGCGGGAAGCCCGTCCACGAAGTCGCCGGTGATCGCCACCAGGTCGGGCTCGAGCGCATTGACGCGGTCGACGATCCGCCGGAACCTCGGTTCCCGCGCGGCGCTTGAGCAGTGGAGGTCGCTGAGATGGACGATGCGGTAGCCATCGAACTCCGCAGGCAGATCGTCGAACACAACCTCGACGCTCCTCGTCGGCGGCGTACGCACGCCCTCGAAAATGCCCCAGGAAGCGAGCGCAACCGCCGCGGCGGCGAGCGCAACTGCGCGGATGCGCCTAAACCGCAGTCCGACCGGGCGGCGGACGAGCAGCGGCAAGAGGTCAACCGCCCAGGCGACGCCGGCGAAGAGCGCGTAGAACATCGCCGCGCCGTAGGCCCAGCCCAGCGCCCAGATGACCGGCGCCGGCAGCATGGGCGTGAAGGCGTCGCCCCCGACGACGGCAAAGACCGCGAACTTCGAAAACGCGAGCGCCAGCACGGCGACGGACAGCCACAGCCAGCGGCGCGGAAGCCGCAGCGGCAATACGCCGAACACGACCGCCGCGCCAAGCGCGGCCAGGGGGATCAGCTGGAACGTCAGCCTCCAGAGCATGCCAGGGACAACGGCCTCACGCGCGGTAGCGCTCGACCGCCTCTTTCCAGGCCTGTGTTCCGCAGAACCCGCAGGGCTTGAACTCGGGGCAGAACCCGCGGTAGACGCACTCCGGCACGCAGCACGCGGCGAGCTCGGGCTCGGTCTTGGCGATCTCGTCCACCACCAGCTTCCACGCCGCGCGCGTCTCGGGGCTCGCCTGTCCGCAAAGCCGCCGCCGCGAGATGAACATCACCGCCTGCGCGTTCGCAAAGCACTCGTGCATCACCGGCGCGTCCTGGCGGCTCGAGTCCCGCGGCGTGCCGGTGCGGTCGGTGCGCTGGGTGGAGACGAAGTGCTCGATGCCGAACTTGTGGCGCACGAAGTGCACCGACACCCAGTATGGCAGGTCGACCCACTTCCAGTTGAAGCAGAGCTTGCGCACCGGCGAGTGCTCTGCGAGGAGGATGCGCTTCTTCCAGCGCGGGCTCGGCTCCTTCACGCCCTCGTCGAGACGGATCGTGGTGCGCGCGGCGTCCGCCACCTCGCGCCACGACCCCACCTTCTTCATGAACTTGACCTTCGCCTCCATCTTGGCGCCCTCCGTTGTCGTTTGAGAAACTACTGCTTGCCCAGGAACTTCGCAATGCGCTCGACCGCGATGCGCAGCTTCTCCATCGATGTCGCGTAGCTGAGCCTGACGTAGCCCGCGCCCGACGGACCGAACGCCGAGCCGGGCACCACGGCGACCGCGCGCTCTTCGAGGAGCCTCAGCGCGAACTCCTGGTCGGAAAGCCCGCTGGAGCGGATGTCCGCGAACGCGTAGAACGCGCCCTTCGGCATCACGGTCCCAAGCCCCATCTCGTTCAGCGCCGGCACCAGGAAGTCGCGCCGCCGCCGGTACTCCTCGCGCATCCGGACGACGTCTGGGTCTCCGTGGTCCATCGCCTCCACGCCGGCCGCCTGGGACGGCGTCGGCGCGCTCATGATGCCGTACTGGTGGATCTTCATCATCGCCCCGACCACGTCCTCCGGACCGCAGGCGTAGCCAAGCCGGTAGCCGGTCATCGCCCACGACTTGGAGAAGCCGTTGAGGAGCACCACCCGGTCGCGGAACTCGGGGAAGGACGCGAATGAGGCGAGCGGCTCGTCCGCCGGCGCGTCGTAGTTGAGCTCGGAGTAGACCTCGTCCGCCAGCACGACGAGGTCGTGGCGTTCGGCGATGCGGAGGATCTCGAGCATGTCGCCGCGCGAAAGCGTCGCGCCAGTCGGGTTGCAGGGAAAGTTGAGCAGCACCGCCTTGGTGCGCGGCGTCACCTTCGCCTCGAGCGCGGCGGGTTCGAGGCGGAAGCCGTCCTCCGCGCGCGTCTCCGCCGCCACCGGCACGGCGTGGGCGAGGCGGATCGTTGGCGAGTAGCTCACGAAGCACGGCTCGTGGTAGATCACCTCGTCGCCGGGCGAGCAGAGGGCGCGCACCGCGAGGTCGATCGCCTCGGAGACGCCGACGGTGGCGAGGATCTCGCGCCCGGGGTCGAAGGACGCGCCGAAGCGCCGCTTAAGGTAGCGCGCGATCGCCTCCCGAAGCTCGACCGTGCCGAGGTTGGAGGTGTAGTGGGTGCCGCCGTCCTCGATCGAGGTGATCGCCGCGCGCGAGATATGCCATGGCGTGTCGAAGTCCGGCTCGCCCACGCCGAGCGAGACCACCCCCTTCGACTTCGCGACGACGTCGAAGAACTTGCGGATTCCGCTCCGCGGCAAAACCGCCACGTGGGGCGCGATTCTGGACTTCTCCCTGCTCATTCCCCTTCCACCATGTCCGCCACCCTGGCGGCTGCGTCGGGCGTGGCCAGCGCCTTCATCTTCTCGGACATCCCGGCGAGCCGCGCCGGGTTGTCGTAGAACCCCAGAAGGTGGCGGCATGCCTGCAGGGGGTCGAGCTTGGACTGCACGCCCTCGTCAGCCGCGCCGCGCGAGGCGAAGGCGTCCGCGTTGAAGTGCTGGTGGTTGCGCACGGCAGACGGCAGCGGCACGAGCAGCGCGGGCTTGCCGCACGCGGCGAGCTCGAAGCAGGTGGACGCGCCCGCGCGCGCGACCACCACGTCGGCGGACGCGAACGCGGACGCCATGTCGGTCTCGAAGGCGTGGACGCGCGCGGGGATCTCGGCGTTCGCGTACGCCGCGGCTACCTCGGCCTCGTCCTTCGCGCCGGTCTGGTGGATCACGTAGAGCTTCCTCCCGGCGCCGCGGCGGTCGAGCTCGGCCTTCATCTTCACAAGCGCCTTGCTCGTAAGCTCGTTCACGGCGTGCGCGCCCTGCGAGCCGCCGGTCACGAAGACCACGAAGGAGTCCGGCGGGATGAAGCCGAAGCGCGAGCCCGAGGCGATCTCGGCGCGCACCGGAAGCCCCGTCACCACCGTCTTCACTCCCGGCAGATACTTGGCCGTGCTTTCGAAGCTGATCGCCACCGCGTCGGCGAAGCGCGAGAGGAACTCTACCGCCTTGCCCGGCACCGTGTTCGCCTCGTGGAGGCAGATCCTCACCTTGCGGCTGCGGGCCGCCAGCACCGGCGGCAGCGACGAGTAGGAGCCCATCGCAAGGAGCGCGTCGGGACGGTTCCGCCGCATCTCGCGGCGGCAGCGGAGAATCGAGGCGAAGTTGAAGAGCGCGTTGCGGATCTTGAGCTGCCGCGCGCCGGTGGAGAACACCGGACCCTGCCAGCGCTTCATCACCGAGCTCTCGACGTCACGGCCCGACTCCCACACCGTCACCTCGTGTCCGCGGCGCACGAGCTCCTCTGCCACCGCGAGCCCCGGAAACGCGTGTCCGCCGGTCCCTCCGCATGCCACTATGATCTTCATCACCAGTCCCTTTCATTCGGCGGCAGCGGCGCCTTGCGCATCCGCGCCTTCTTGTCCGCCTCGTGTTCGTCGTTGCGCTCCTGCGCCTTCTTGAGCAGCGCCTCGATCTCCTTGTCCTCGGGCTTCTCCTCTTCCTCGCCTTCCTGGCCCTGGGCCTCCTCGGCCTCGGGCGGCTCCTCCTCCTGCTCGCCCTGGGTCTCGCCCTCGCCGTCCTCGGACTGCTGGTCCTGCTGCTGGTCCTGGTTCTGCTGCTGGTCCTGATTCTGCTGGTTCTGTCCCTGCTGGCCGCCGGACTGCGGCTGGCCCTGGCCGCCGCCGCTGTTGTCCTTCGGCAGCAGCTCGCGGATCTCGTTGAGGATGTCGCACGCCTTGAGCTGCTGGGGCGGGACGCTCTTCTCGCAGCACTCGAGCTGTATCTTCTCCAGCTCGGTCGCGAGCGCGGAGATCTTCGCCTGGTCCTCGGCGGTGAACGGCGGCTTGTTGGTGTCGGCCTGCGCCTGCTGCTCGTAGTTCCTCGCCCAGGCCGGGAACTTGGCGCGGAACGAGCGGGTGAAGTCGAGCGCGTCCTGCTGCCATTCGCGTCCGTTCACCGCCTCGACGTCGAGGTACGCGTTCGACTGCGCGACGAGGCCTTCGTCGACCGCGAGCGGCGGCAGCGCCACCAGCTTGAGGAAGCGGGTGAAGTCGTGCTCGGCGTCGCTCATCGCCGAATACGCCTCGCCCTTCATGTCGGAAAGGTCCTTCGCCGCTGCCTTGGTCTTCGCCTGCGCCTGCTCGATCTGCGCGACGATGGTCGCGGCCTGCTCCTCGTTGGTGACCGACTGCGCGATCGCCTCGCGCAGCGGATACCAGACGTCGACCAGTTTCTCGGCGCGCCGCGAAAGCGCGTCCGAGAGCGCCACCGCGCGCTCCGCGCGGTTGGTCAGGTAGCCGCCGGCCTCCACGAGAAGCCGCCGCGACTCGTACGCCGCCTCGCGCAGCATCGCGCCCGGGTCCTTGCCCTGCGCCGCCTTGATGACAGCCTCGATGTGCTTCGTCTCGCGCTCGGCGGCGAGCCCGTCGACCGCGCGGGTGAAGTTGCGGTTCGCCTTCGCGTCGCCGGGCGCGGCCCTGAGCGCGATCTGCGCCGCCGCCGCGGCCTCCTCGCGGTCGCCGCGCGCATGGGCGATCGCCGCCACCACCTCCGCCGCGCGCGCGCCGTGGCTCTTCGAGAGCATCAGCGGACGCAGCACGCGGAGCGCGTTGGTGACGTCGCCGGCACGGTAGTACTCGACGCCCTCGTTCCACACCTCGCCGTCGGTCCGCTCGGCGTCGCCGGCGAAAGCCGCCGCCAGCGCCGCCGCGGCAAATATGGCGAGTAGCCCCCTCATCCCCCGATCTCTTGGACGATCGCCCGCGCCGCCGCCACCGGGTCAGGCGCCGCCAGCACCGGGCGCCCGACCACCAGGTGCGTCGCGCCGTCGCGCACCGCCTCGGCCGGCGTCGCCACGCGCTTCTGGTCGCCGAGGGCGCTTCCCGCCGGACGCACCCCCGGAGTCACGAAAAGGGTTCCGGGACGCAGCGACCGCGAAAGCGACCCCACTTCCAGCGGCGAGCAGACGAGCCCGTCCGCGCCGGAGTCGACGGCGAGGGACGCCACCGCCCGCACCTGCTCGGCCGGAGTCCGCCCGGCGACGCCGATGTCCGCGAGGTCCTGCGCGTCCATCGAGGTGAGCACCGTCACCGCGAGGATCTTCGGGGCCTCCTCGCCGAACTCCGCCGCCGCGTCCGCCGCCGCGCGCACCATCGCCCGGCCGCCGGAGGCATGGATGGTAAGGAGGTTGACGCCGAGCCGAGCGGCGGACTTCACCGCGCGCTCGACCGTGCGCGGGATGTCGTGGAACTTGAGGTCGAGGAACACGCGCTTGCCGAGGTCCCTGACCGCCTTGACGACGTCCGGGCCCTCGGCCGCGAAGAGCTCGAGGCCAATCTTGTAGAAGCCGACCGCGTCTCCGATCGCCTTCACCTTCTCCACCGCCTCGCCGCGGCTCGCCACGTCCAGCGCCACTATGAGCTCAGCCATCTCCTACCTCCTTTTCGCGGACTTTCCCTGCTTCTCGAAGCGGATCGACGCGGCGCGTCCGTGGCCGTCGAGACCCTCGACCGCGGCAAACGCGGCGATGGTCGGCGCCGTCTCGGCGAGGTCGCCGCGGGTGAAGGCGACGAAGCTGTGGCGGCGGCGGAAGTCGTCCGGCGTCAGCCCGTTGAACATGTTCGCCGCGCCACCGGTCGGCAGCACGTGGCTCGGACCGGCGACGAAGTCGCCCGCCGACTCCGGCGTCCACGGTCCGGCAAACACCGCCCCGGCCGACCTCACGCCCTTCATCACCCTGAGCGCGTCCTTGGTCATGATCTCGAAGTGCTCGGGCGCGAACCGGTTCACGATCTCCAGCCCCTCGCGTACGTTCTTCGCGACGACAATGAGGATTCCGTCGCGGTCGATGACGCGCTGGACGAGCTCCCGGCGCGTAAGCGTCGCGGCCTGGGCAAGCACCTCGTCGCGAACCTTCTCCGCGAACCTGCGCGAGGTGGCGACGCAGAGCGACTTCTCCCAGCCGCTGCCGTGCTCGGCCTGGCTCAGCAGGTCCGCCGCGATCCAGCGCGCGTCCACCGAGCCGTCGGCGAGGACGGCGATCTCGCTCGGACCCGCCACCTGGTCGATGGCGACGTAGCCGTAGACCTGGCGCTTCGCCGCGGTCACGAACGCGTTGCCGGGACCGGCGATCTTCTGCACCTTGCGGCAGGTCCTGGTTCCGAACGCCATCATGCCGATCGCCTGGATGCCGCCGACGCGGTATACCTCGGTCGCCCCCGCGAGCCTGAGCGCGTAGAGGAGGACGGGGTTCACCTTGCCGTCGCGCCCGGCCGGCGTGCAGGCGACTATCTCCTTCACCCCGGCGGCCTTAGCGAGCGTTACCGTCATCACCGAAGTCGAGGCGAGCGGCGCGGTGCCGCCGGGCACGTACACGCCCACACGGTCCATCGGGGAGTAGAACTCGCCCAGCCTGCCGCCGCACGGCGAAGGCATCGACCACGCCTCGCGGAGCGACGCCTTCGAGAACTTCAAGACGCGCCGGTGCGCGTCCTTGACCGCCTTGACGAGCTTCGCGTCGAGGCCCTTCTCCGACACCTTCGCGAGGTCCACCCTGAGCGCCGACGCCCGCGGCGCCCTGAAGCCCTCGAACTTCGCGACCAGCTCGACGACCGCCGCGTCGCCGCGCGCGCGGATCTCGGCCAGCGCAGCCGCCGCGACGCGCTCGGCCTCCTCGGGAAACGCGGGACGCGCGTTGAAAGCCTCGATGCGCCGGTCGCCGGAATCGACAATCCTCATCATTTGCCCGGACCCTTCTCCGTCATCCCCGGCGGTCGCCGACGATCTTGCCGCCCATCATGCACTTGACGGTGCTCTCCACGGCCGGCTCGCCCTTCTCGTTCGGCTCGCCGTTGAGGTAGCCGCGGCAGCGGTAGACGCCGAGCGGCACGCGCTCGCGCACGATCTCCACCACCGTCACCAGCTTGTCGCCGGGACGGAACGGCTGGCGGAAGCGCACTTCGTCGATCGCCGCGAGCGCGAAGGCTACCTGCACACCCAGCACCTCGCGGGCGACCACGTTCGCGCCGGCGGCCTGGGCCATCGCCTCGACGAGCACGACTCCCGGCACCACCGGGTAGTCCGGGAAGTGCCCCTTGAAGAACTCGTTCTTCTCCTCTGTGAAGGTGTACTCGGCGACGCACCCGGTCTCGTCGCCGGCGATGAGCTTGTCCACGAAGAGAAACGGGGGACGGTGCGGAAGCAGCTCCACGCCGTCCCAGTTGAAAACATTCTTGTACTTTGGCAGGTCCATGGTTTAAACCTTCTTGAAAACCAGGATTCCGTTGTGGCCGCCGAAGCCAAGAGAACTCGACATCGCGACGCGGATGTCGCGCGGGTGGCCGACGTTGGGCGTGTAGTCGAGGTCCAGCGGCACCTCGCCCTTGGAAGCGTCGACCTCGAGGTCGGGCTCGTTGTAGTTCGGCGTCGGCGGCACGAAGCCGTCCTTCACCGCCAGCGCGGTGATCGCCGCCTCGATTGCGCCCGTCGCGCCGAGGCAGTGGCCGTGGCAGGGCTTGGTGGAGGAGATGGAGATCTTCTTCGCCCCCTCCTCGCCGAAGACGGTCTTGAACGCCTTGGTCTCCATCTGGTCGTTGAGGTGGGTGGAGGTGCCGTGGGCGTTGATGTAGTCGACGGTCGAGCGGTCGGTGACGCCGGCGTCGGCGAGCGCGACCTCGATCGCCCTGATCGAGCCCTCGCCGCTCGGGTCGGGCGCGGTGATGTGGTAGGCGTCGCACGTCGCCCCGTAGCCGGCGAGCTCGGCGTAGACCTTGGCGCCGCGCGCCTTGGCGTGCTCCTCGCTCTCGAGGATCAGCACCGCCGCGCCCTCGCCCATCACGAAGCCGTCGCGGCCCTTGGTGAAGGGACGGCACGCGGTCTCGGGCGTGTCGTTGTAGGAGGTGGAGAGCGCCTTCTCCTTCATGAAGCCGCCGACGGTGAACTCGATGATCACCGCCTCGGCGCCGCCGGCAACCACCACGTCGGCGCGGCCGGTGCGGATAAGGTCAATCGAGTAGCCGATCGCGTCGGTCGAGGACGCGCAGGCGGTGGTGAGGACGTGGCAGGGGCCCTTCGCGCCGAGCGCGATCGCCACGTTGCCGGCGCCCTCGTTGGCGATGAGCTCGGGGATGGCGAGCGGCGAAAGCCGGTCGGGGCCCTTGTCGAAGAGGGTGCGGAACGCGTCTTCAGTCACCTCGAGCCCGCCGATGCCCACGCCGAAGATGGTGGCCACGCGGTTCATGTCGGGCTTCTTATCGGCGTCGAAGCCGGCGTCGCGCCAAGCCTCGTTGGCCGTCGCCACCGCGTACTGCGAGAACTTCGCCATGTGCCGCGCCTCGCGCTTCTCCAGGAGCCCCGCGCCGAGCGCGTACTCCTCGAAGCCCTTCACCTCCGCCGCGACCTGGCAGGTGCAGCGCGAGGGGTCGAACTTGGTTATGCGGCCGACGCCGGGCTTGCCGGCCTTAACCGCCTCCCAGGTCGCGTCCTTGCCGTTGCCGACAGCGGTCAGCATGCCGATGCCGGTGATCATGACTTTCTTCATCTCTTTTCTCCTTATTGTAGATCCGCCGCGCCGACTCAGAGGTTCGGCCACGTCATGTAGGTTCCGCCGTAGGTGAGCCCTGCGCCGAAGCCGACGAGCACGATGCGCATGCCGTCCTTCAGCTCCCCCGCCCTGACCGCCTGGTCGAGCGAGATCGGCACCGACGCCGCCGAGGTGTTGGCCGTCGTCTCGAGGTTCAGCCAGAACTTCGAGAGCGGCAGCTTCATCCGCCGCGCCGTCGCCTCGATGATGCGCCCGTTCGCCTGGTGGGCGAAGACGCGGTCGAGCGACTCCGGCGTGGTGCCGAGGCGCTCGCAGAGGTCGCCCACCACCTTAGAGAGCTTGCGCACCGCGAAGGCGAAGACGTCGTGGCCCTGCAGCGTCAGCTGCGGCAGCTGCGGCTCGCTCTTGAGCGGGACTCCGGTGAGCGGGTCGAACTTCGGCGCCTCGCGGGTGCCGCCGGTGCGCATGATGAACGCCTGGCCCTTGCCGTCCGCGCCCAGAATCGTGTGCGCGGTCGTCTTGGCCGACGCCATGCCCGGCCCTTCGTCGTTCCCGAGCACCACCGCCCCGGCGCCGTCGCCGAAGAGGATGCAGCTCGAGCGGTCGGTCCAGTCGAGGATGCGCGTCAGGCACTCGGCGCCGATGACGATTGCCTTCTTGTCGGGGTAGAAGTTCACGAACCCGCGCGCCTGCTCGAGCGCGTAGACGAAGCCGGCGCAGGCCGCCTGCAGGTCGAACGCGCCCGCGTTCACGCAGCCCAGGAGGTCCTGCACGATGCACGCGGTGGACGGAAAGGTGCCGTAGTCGGGCGACGAGGTCGCCACCACGATGAGCCCGATTTCCTCGGGCTTCACCCCGGACATCTCCAGCGCCTTGCGCGCGGCCTCGGCCGCCATCGAGGAGGTCGTCTCGCCCTCGCCGGCGACGTGCCGCGCATGAATGCCGGTGTGGGAGAATATCCACTCGTCGCTCGTGTCCAAGGATGCGGCGATGTCGCCGTTGGTTACGATTTTCGGCGGCAGATAGCTCCCAGTTCCTAATATCTTGATTCCCATAGCCGCGTATTATACCATATTTGGCGGGTCAGGGTTTGAGTGTTTGAGCTCACGAACCACGAGCCACGAACCACGAACCACGAAATATGGTATAATACGCACCAATGACCAAACCCGCCTGGAGCATACTGCCCGACGAGTGGAAGCCGATCCTGGTGGATCGGGGACTTCGCGCATTCAGGGCAGACCAGATACTCCAGTCGCTGTATCGCGATTGCATACGCGACTGGGACGGGGCCACTACGCTCCCGAAGGACTTCCGCGAGACGCTCAAGGAGGAGTTCCCCATCACGCCCTGCGAAGTCGCCGCGGTCTCCGAGTCCTCCGACGGCACCAAGAAGCTCCTCGTCTCCTTCGCCGACGGCGAGGCGGTCGAGACCGTCCTCATCCCCGCCGCCTCGCGCTTCACCCAGTGCATCTCCACCCAGGCCGGCTGCGCCATGGGCTGCGCCTTCTGCGCCAGCGGCGCGAACGGCCTCTCCCGCTCGCTCGCCGCGGACGAGATCGTCGCCCAGCACATGCTCGCACGCTCGTTCGGCGAAGTCACCAACATCGTCGTCATGGGCATGGGCGAGCCCTTCGCCAACTACGACGAGACCCTGCGCGCCCTCCGGCTCATCAACTCCGGCCGCGGGCCCAACGTCGGCGCGCGGCACATCACCCTTTCCACCTGCGGCGTCGTGCCCGGCATCGAGCGCCTCGCCCGCGAAGGCATCCAGTTCGAGCTCTCCGTCTCGCTCCACGCGCCCAACGACGAGCTCCGCTCGCGGCTGATGCCGGTGAACCGCCGCTGGCCGATCGACGAGCTGCTCCGCGCCTGCGCCGCCTACACCGCCGCCACCAAGCGCATCATCACCTTCGAGTACACCGTCGTCGCCGGTGTCAACGACTCCCGCGCCTGCGCCGAGGAGCTCGCCCGCCAGGTCCGCCGCGTGCCGATGGCGAAGGTGAACCTCATCCCCCTTTCGCCCGTCGCCCACCGCCCCGACTTCCGCACGCCGGACGACGCGACCATGCTCATGTTCCTCGACGTCCTCATGAAGCGCGGCGTCCAGACCATGCTCCGCCGCAGCCGCGGCAAGGACGCCGACGCCGCCTGCGGACAGCTCCGGCTCCGCCGCGCCGCCTCCGCGGCAAAGGAGGCCGCGCCATGAAGCCTCGCAACGACAAGGTCAAGAGCGGCATCACCCACGACGAGATCATCCAGTGGGGCGGCCAGGAGGTCTTCAACCAGGCGCTCGCGCTCTGCAACTCCGGCGACGTCTCGGACGTCAAGTACGACGACGACACCCTCGTCATCTCCGGCAAGATCCTCCAGCCGAGCGGCTACCAGATGCCCGTCGCGCTCAAGCTCAAGCCCAACGGACGCATCGACTCGAAGTGCCCCTGCCCCACCAACCAGCGCTTCGGCAAGGTCTGCCCGCACGTAGTCGCCATCGGCATCGCGCAGATGGTGATGGAGATGGACGAGCCCGAGGAGCGCCCGCGCTCCGTCGCCCCCGCGCCCGCCGCGCCGCCGCCGGAACCGGAGCCGGAGTTCATCGAAGTTCCGATGAAGCCGCGCTTCTACGCCGCGCTCGCCGGTTCGCGCGCCTCGCTCTCGATAATGGTCGACGCGAAGTACGGCGACGTCCGCTTCCACGCCTGCTCGCTCCAGCCGCCGCGCGCGGTGTGGCTGGAGGACGAGGACGACCCGCTCGTCCGGCGCACCCGCGCGATCGGCGCCGAGCGCAGCGCGGTGAAGCGCCTGCTCAAGTGGGGCTTCGAGCCGGGCTACAAGGACGGCGACCCGCGGCACTACATCACCGATCCCCAGAAGGTGCTCAACTTCCTCGGCGCCGGCATCCCCGAGCTCCGCCGCGCCGGCTGGCGGTTCGACCTCTCCGACGCGCTGATGGAACTGACCGAGGGCATGCCCTCCATCGTGCCCGTCGTCACCGTTAAGGACGCGCCCGGCGGCGCCTTCGACATCCACTACACCTTCGACGCGCGCGGCAAGGCGGTCTCGCCCGCCGACGTCCAGGCCGCGCTCAACCGCGGCGACGGCTATCTCATGAAGGAGGGCAAGGTCGTCCTGTTGGACTCCGGCGGCATCGAGGCGCTGCGGGACGTGTTCAGCGACTGCGCCCCATCGCAGAACGGCGCCGAGCGCGGCTGGTTCCGCGTCAAGTCCGCCTACGCCGCCTACGTCAAGAGCTCGCTCGACCTCGTCGACTGCGAGGTCAACGCCGGCCGCGCCAAGTTCTGGCGCACGATGACCCGCCAGCACGGACGCCACACCAACGCCAAGTTCGAGCCCGTGCCGCTCGGCCACCTCGACCGCATCCTCCGCCCCTACCAGAAGCAGGGCGTCTACTGGATGCGCTTCCTCGAGAACGCCGGGCTCTCAGGGCTGCTGGCGGACGAGATGGGCCTCGGCAAGACGCTCCAGACCCTCGCCTGGCTCACTTTGCCGCGGAGCGACCCGCGCGCCCACGACGCCAAGGGGCGCAACCTGCCGGCGCTCATCGTCTGCCCCACCTCGCTCGTCCGAAACTGGGAGGCCGAGGCGCAGCGCTTCACCCCGGAGCTGAAGACGCTCGTCGTCTCCGGGCACGACCGCCAGCCGCTCTTCGCCAAGATCCCCGAAGCCGACGTCGTCATCACCTCCTACGCCCTGCTCCTGCGCGACCTCGAGACCGGCTACGTCACCCAGGACTTCTCAGTCGTCGTGCTCGACGAGGCGCAGAACATCAAGAACCGCCAGACGCGCAGCGCCAAGTCGGTCAAGGGCGTCCACACCATCCAGCGCCTCGTCCTCACCGGCACCCCGATCGAGAACACCGTCGCCGACGTCTGGTCGATCTTCGACTTCCTGATGCCGGACTACCTCGGCGACTACGAGTCGTTCCGCAGCCGGTTCGAAGACCCGATCGCGGACGGCGACGCCGACGCCGAGGCCGCGCTCGCGCGCCTCAAGCGCAAGATCTCGCCCTTCATCATGCGGCGCGTGAAGAAGACGGTGGCAAAGGACCTGCCGGACAAGATCATCAAGGTCTCCTACTGCCCGATGTCCGACGACTCGCAGCGCGAGTACACCAAGGCGCTGATGGCCGCGCGCGTGCAGGCGGGCGACATCATCAAGGCCAAGGGCTTCCAGAAGTCGCGCTTCGAGCTCCTGGCGCTGCTCACCAAGCTGCGCATGATCGCCTCGCGCGCGAAGATCGACACCTTCATGGAGCAGCTCCAGCAGGCGATCGACTCCGGCCACAAGGTGCTCGTCTTCTCCCAGTTCGTGAAGATGCTCACGCTCATCCAGAAGCGGCTGCGCGAAGCCGGCATCGCCTACTGCTACCTCGACGGCTCCACCAAGGACCGGCTCGGCCAGTGCAGCAAGTTCAACCGCACGCCGCAGATCCCGGTGTTCCTCATCTCGCTCAAGGCCGGCGGCACCGGCCTCAACCTGACCGCGGCAGACATGGTGATGCACTACGACCCGTGGTGGAATCCGGCGGTGGAGGACCAGGCGACGGACCGCGCCCACCGCATCGGCCAGAAGAAGAAGGTCTACGTGATGAAGATGATCGCCTCGGGCTCGATCGAGGAGAAGGTGCTGGCGCTCCAGCGCCGCAAGCAGGCGATCATCAACGCGACCGTCGACACCACCGACACCGCGATCATGGAGTCGCTCACCGCCGCCGACTTCGACGAGCTCCTCTCCTAATCTCCCGCGCCAACGGTTGAATTTTGAAACTCTGATCCGTGTGGCTCTCTCGCTTTGTGATTATAAACTCCGATCCGTATGGCTCTCGCGGCCTTCGGCTGTCTCGCTTCGCTCGGCTGTCCCGCTCCGCAGAATGTTCATCGCTTCGCATGTGACATTCCTCTTACACGGCCACTCATTCCTAGTTTTATATCTGCGGCTTCGCCGCATGGGTCTTGGGGGGCTGGGGGGCACCCCCAGCTAAAACAATCCTGTAAATCCTGTTAATCCTGTCCTCAACCCTCTGTGCCTCTGCGCCTCTGTGTGAACCCAATGCCTCTGCGCGAGCCCAATCCGCCGCGGAACAGAGCCGTGGTTGTCATCCGCCAAACCTGGGGGTCTGGGGGGCACCCCCAGCTATAAAAACAGATAATGCTATCTTCAGCATTGTGGTTGTTGGGTGCGAAGCAGCGGAACGGTAGTGAGAGCCCCAACCATCGGAGTTTCTCTATCCACGAACCACGAACTACGAACCACCAGCCATGGCATTGACATCCCGCAACAAAATTTGGTATTATACCACCATCTAGTCAGACTAGTCAGAAAGGAAGTGCAGCCATGAGTTCAGTATGGGCATTGCAGGATGCCAAAAGCAGATTCTCCGCCGTCGTCAACCGAGCCTGTGAGGTCGAACCCCAAATCGTCACCAGGCGCGGCGAACCAGTCGTTGTCATGCTGGCGTACAGCGACTACAGGAAGCTGTCGCCTTCCACTCGGTCCCCGATTGACGTTCTCATCGGCGGGCCAAAGCTCGACGAAGGGCTCAAGACAATCCGAGACAGCTCGCCGGCAAGGAAGGTTGCGCTCTGATGTATCTTCTCGACACCTGCGTGATCAGCGAGACGCGAGCCAAAAAGCCCGACGCCGCAGTCATCAACTGGCTAACGCGGCAAGCGCCCGAGACCCTCTACATCTCTGCAATATCAATCGGAGAAATCAAAAACGGAATATGCCTTCTTGGAGAGACGAGGAAAGCCCGCGAACTCACAAAATGGCTCATCGAACTGGAAGCTACATTCGCGCCAAGGATCCTTTCAGTCAACACCACGGTCGCCGAGTGCTGGGGTGAGATTCTCGCAGATTGCTCGCGTGCCGGCAAGCCCCGTTCCGCCGTTGATGCGCTAATCGCCGCCACGGCCAAAGTCGACCACCTGGTTTTGGTCACCCGCAACGAACGAGACATGCAAGGCACGGGAGTGAAGATCTTCAACCCATTCTCCAAACCACCGCGTCAGCCAGCTTCTTGACCTCCCAGCCTCACCCGCCTCAGGGGGTCTGGGGGACACCCCCAGCTAAAACAATCCTGTAAATCCTGTTAATCCTGTCAAGAAACCCTCTGTGCCTCTGCGTGAGCCCAATGCCTCTGCGTGAACCCAATCTGCCCCGGAACTGAATAGTGGTTGTCATCCGCGCAGCAGCGAAGCGGTAGCGAGAGCCCCAACCATCGGAGTTTATAACCCTCTGCGTCCTTTGCGTTCTTTGCGGCTAACGAACCGCGAGCCACGAACCACGAGCCGCGTTTTATGGTATAATACCCGCAAACCATCAAGGAGCGATACGCCATGAAACCAGCATACGCATTCGTCTTTGCCGCGGCCAAGGGCGCGGAGCTCGGCTTCCCGCTCACCCGCGGCAGAAGTGCCAGCCCTTACCTGATCGACAGCTTCCGCATCTGGGACTACGACAAGGTCCCGCCCGCACCTGACGGCAAATGAGCCAAAGGCTTATCATCAGCGCCATGTGCCTGGCAAGCCCAGGGACGATGGGCGGGAATTCCAAGATCACCTTGGAAATGGCCAGGCACCTGCGGAAAAAGTACGAAATTCATTTCATCGTCCCCGACACCAGAATTGAGACAATCAAGCAAAACATCCCCGATTGCCTTGACGACATCCACCTCCATGTCGTCAGCCAATATCCGGGAAACGACAAATTCGACGTCATAGGCGCAACGCGGCATTACCTGCCGCAAATCAAGGCGGCGCTGTCCGAGATGCGCGCCAACCGCGACGACTGGCTGTTCGGAGTCTGCGATTTCCACCCCGACGCCGTCCCGGGCTATCTTCTCCAGAAGCAGTTTGGGTATCGTTGGCTTCCCAGCGCCTTTCTCTTCGTCCCCTTCATCATCGAAAACCTGGTCAAGGGATACAAGTTCCCGCCATTCCTCTATCTGTTGGCGTGGACATACGCCAAGCTGTACGTTTTCTTCGCATCCTTCCGCGCCACTGGATTCGTCATCACCAACAAATCCGACTTCTGCCAGTTCCCATGGCGGTTCCGCCGACAAGGCCGGCTCTTCCCTTACTATGGCGGCGTGAACACGGAACAGCTCCAGCCTCCGCTCAGCACCGACGAAAAGCGCGGACGCGTCGTCTTCTGCTCCAGACTTCACCAGCAAAAAGGCATCGACGGGCTTCTCGACATCTGGAAGATGGTGGTCAACGACCAGAAGTTGTCGAAGGGCAAGACCTGCATCGTCCCCAAGCTGCTTGTCATCGGCAACGGCGACCCGGCCTACGAAAGCTACCTCAAGGACAAGGCGAATCGCCTCGGCATTGCCGATAGCGTCGAATGGCTCGGCTACGTCAACAACGAGGACAAATTCAAGATCTACGCCTCGGCGAGAATCCACGTCCACCCAACCGTGTTCGACAACAACGGAATGGTCGCCGCCGAGGCCCTTTGCTCCGGGCTTCCGGTAGTGATGTATGACCTCCCGTCCCTTAGGCATGTCTACAACACCGGCTGCCTAAAGGTAAAGTTCGGCGACAAGGCTGCTTACGCCAAGGCAATCGTGTCATTGCTGACGGACGACGCCATCTACGCCAAGACCGCACCAAACGACGAGGAACTGACGGCGCTTCGGGCGCACTGGGACTGGAAAAGCAGGGCCGAGGAATTCAACCGCTGGCTTGAGAAGATAGCCGCCGTCGGCAGATAAGGCACAACATGGGATTCTCCGCACTAGACATCAAGCGACTCTACGACCGGATGCTGATAGCCCGGCATTCGCCCAAGGCCGCCGACCTCAAGAACGACGGCATCGGCATTGTCGCAGAGATAAAGTACATCTGCTCTCTTTCTCAGCTTGCACGCGATTTCGTCACTGCGATCAGCCAAACCGATGTCCCCTTCTCGTTGCTTGACGCATCAATTCCTCTGCCAGGACGAAAGTCAATCGCCCCAGCAGAAAAGGCTTTCTTCAGGAAACTCGCTTGCACCTCGTTCAACCAGCGTCATGTAATCCGCTTCAGCACCATCCCGTGCTACAAGGACAAGCGCTTCTGCACCGCCATTACTCCGTTCTGGGAATTTTCAAGCGGCATGCTCGAGCATCGCCGCGGACTGTTCGACGGAGCGGATGCCGTAATCGCCTACTCCGACTTCCTCAAGTCGTACTACGAATCAATCGCGCCAAGCGGGCTGAAGATCCTCAAGTTCCATTACCCGTATTTCCCGACCCATGCAAGCATCCCCGACAAATCGACTGTCAGGAATGACTTCAACCTCCCCCAAAATTCCTTTATCTCCTTCTTCAACTTTGACTTCGGTTCGTCATACGCAAGGAAAAATCCCGAAGCGGCCTTGCTCGCCTTTTCCGAGGCGTTCTCGTCACCATCTGACGACTCACTCTTTGTATTCAAGACTTCCCACGCGCCTGAACATCCCAACGAAAGAAAGAACCTCGCGGCATTTGCGAAGAAATGCGGAATCGAGCGCCGCGTCAGGTTCTTCGACGACTATCTGCCGCGGAAAGACCTTCTCGCCCTAACCTCCGCATGCGACGCCTACATCTCCCTGCACCGCGGAGAAGGCCTGGGGATGGGAATGCTGGAGGCCATGACCCTCAATGTGCCGGTTGTCGCAACCGACTACGGCGGCAATACCGACTTCGTCAGGCCCGACACCGCCTTCCCCGTCCCCTACAAACTTGTCGCGGCAAAACCAGACATCCCCGCCTATGAATTCGTCGCTGAATGGGCGGAGCCCGACACATCTGCCGCGGCGTCGGCCCTGAGGCAGATCCGCGACAATCCAGCGGTAGCCGCGGCAAAAACGTCCGCCGCCTCGTCTCTTATCACGCGGCAGTTTTCAATGGCAAGCTTTACATCCGACTTGCAAACGTTTATGGAGATGTAGGAAATTGAGCACCGTTGACAAGGAATCTTCAATCAGCATCCTGCGCGACTGGCAGGACCGCCGCCTGGCTACTTACGGAGAATCGCCGACATTCAGCCTGACCGGTCCTGCCGATGTTACCGTCCTGTGCTATTTCTATCGCCCCGACGATCAAGTTGCCGCCAAGTTCAAATATTCACAATGCGCCATCTACGAGACCTGGCGGCACTGCGGCCTGATGAAGACTGTTATCGTCACAAACCGCGAAAGCGATGTCATCAAGTCGTTTAGGCTCAAATTCCCAGATTGGGTGTCGGTGCAGACTGAACCTTCGCTCGTTCCCGGCGACCTCGACTGCATGAGCATCGACTGCAACGCCAGATTAGGCTCTCGCTTCGACACTCCCTATGTCCTGATAGTCCAGGACGACGGATTTCCCCTTCGCCCGGGGCTTGAGCGGTTCCTCGGCAAATGCGACTTCATCGGATCCCCATTCCGCCGCCGCACACTTCCCGGCAGAATCGCCAGCATCGTGTTCCGGCATTGTCCTGCCAACGGAGGCTTCTCCCTGCGAACCAAGAGAATCTGCCAAGCGGCCAACAAGCTGTGGAGGCTTAGATTCTCAAACAGGGATTTCGGGCCGGAAATGGTAGACGACATATTCTACACCGATACCCTGCCCAGAACATCCTTCCGGTATCGACTGCTGATGAAAATGGCCAGCCCCGCGGTTGGCGCCGACTTCTGCTACGACCATTGTCTGCCTGACAACATTACCCCTGCCCCGTTTGGCTTCCACTCGGCGCGCGCATTCGAGCGACTGACCTTAATCGGCGCAGTCGAAAGACCGTAATGCCAGCACAGCTCCACCCAAAATATGGTATAATTCACCGCAACCGTGGTTACGGTAACCGCGGCGGTCATAGATATCATAGCTAGATGAACATGCCCTATCAACTCAACATCTGGAGATTCTAAAATGATCCACGATTTCTTATGTCGCATGTACAATGCTTTCACGGCTACAAAGTTCTACAAAGGGCTGTCCGGTATTTTCCTTGGCGACATTGAATACAGAATTACGCGTTCTATCCAATTTCAACTGTCCGTATTTTCACAACACCAGAAAATCTTCACACAATACAGGAATGCCAACGTCGGCAAAGACATTGTTATTGTCGCATGCGGCCCGACGGCAAAGTCGTTCACGCCAATCAAAGACGCGGTCTATATCGGGCTAAACCGCTCCATCCGGCTTGATACAATCAAATTCGACTTCTGGTTTATGCAGGACTTTGGGAATTCTACACAACAAGAACGTGAAGACTATATCGCTTACAAGGGAAATAATTGCGTTAAGTTTTTTGGTGTATCCAATTTTTCCGACCTCCGGAACGGACACGACCCCCACAATCCATCCGAACTTGATATCGTCAGGGCGAACGGGTTGAAATATTATCACGACTACAACTCCACCATGAATCTCTGGAGGTCTGAATTCACTTACGACATCAGCGTCTCACCATTGTCAAATTTCGGCTCTGTCGTCTTCCCTGCCCTCCAATTCGCACTATGGACCAACCCTCGTCGCATTTTTCTTGTCGGGTGCGATTGCACGGCGACTGGACACT
>SFPL01000084.1 GCA_004551905.1 Lentisphaeraceae bacterium | reverse complement strand
GGATTCTACCGAATTCTGAAACTAAACGCGCGTCCCCTCCCCGGGGAGGGTAGTGGAAGAAAGACCACCTCCATCAAGAAGAGGTAATAATTACAGATAGTAAACGCTTCGGAAAAGAGGGTTTACTTCTGGAAGCCACAGAAAAAATTTTTTCATTTTCCCCCTTGCGCACGTATGAGTGAATATGGTATTATTCACTTAGACTGTTGCGGATGTTGCGCTCGAATTGGGCGTGCCGACAACACCGACAAGGAAAAAGGATCAAACTATGGCTACCAAGAAGGTTGCTGCTAAGAAGGCCCCGGCCAAGAAGGCGTGCTGCAAGAAGGTTGCTGCTAAGGAGGCTCCGGCCAAGAAGGCGTGCTGCAAGAAGGCGTGCTGCAAGAAGGCCCCGGCGGCGAAGGCTCCCGCGAAGAAGACGGTCGCCAAGAAGGCTCCTGCGAAGAAGGTTGCTAAGAAGGCGAAGAAGTAAGACGAAGCGGTTCTCGGAACCGCATGGCGCGTCGGCTCGCAAAGTCGGCGCGCCCTTTTTTTCGCCGCACCAGTTTGGTATAATATGCGCCGATGACAGACAACAGAAATTGGTTCGTGAAGTCCGTGGGCGGAAAGGTCTACGGTCCGGCAAAGATTTCCAAGCTCGTCGAGTGGGCGAAGGACGGCAGGATAGAGCCTACCGGCTTCGTCTCCGTCGACCGCGTTGAATGGCTCGAGGCGTGCACCGTCGACGCGCTGGAAATGAAGTGGCTCGTCGAGGTCTCGCCCGGCGACGTCTTCGGTCCGTTCCACCGCGAGCTGGTGATCAGCCTCTTCAAGGACGGCACCGTCCCCGCGACCGCGCACGCGTATCGCCTGCACGAATTTCCGATCGATCAGGACCCGCCGCCGGTCGAGAAGATCGTGGAGAAGGAAGTTCGGGTTGAAGTGCCGGTCGAGAAGGTCGTGGAGAAGGAAGTTCGCGTCGAAGTGCCGGTCGAGGTGGAGAAGATTGTTGAGAAGGAAGTTCGGGTTGAGGTGCCGGTCGAGAAGATCGTGGAGAAGGAAGTTCGCGTCGAAGTGCCGGTCGAGGTGGAGAAGATTGTTGAGAAGGTGGTCGAGAAGGAAGTGCGGGTTGAGGTTCCGGTCGAGAAGATCGTCGAGAAGGTGGTCGAGGTCCCGGTCGAGAAGGTGATCGAGGTTCTGCCGCCTCCCGACGACTCTGAGCCGGAGCCTGGCGAGCCGCCGCCGAAGATCGCCGACCTGCGCTTGGGCGGCCTTGACCGCGCGCGCCTTGCCGCGCTGGAGAAGGCGGCGCGGCTGGAGCTGATGCGCGGGCGGCGCATGGGCATGCACGGAAATCTATTTGAGAGGAGGTAGGGCAGATGAGCGAAACGACATGGTGGCTGCGTACGCAGGACGAGACGTTTGGTCCCGAGCCGGAGAGCCGGCTCGTGGAGTGGGCGAGGATGGGCCGCATCCAGCCCGGGCAGGAGGTCTCGTCCGACGAGATCGTCTGGCGCCGGGTTGAGGAGGTGCCGTTCCTCGACATGCGCTTCTCGATCGACATCGGCGACGGCCGCCCGCGCGGTCCGTTCAACAAGGCAGCGGCCGAGGCGCTGCTCGCGAGCGGGAGGCTGCCGCCGACGGCATCGCTCGTCGAGGTGCGCGCGCCGTTCGAGGAGCTGGCGTCGGAGGAACTGCCGCCCGCGTCGGCGGCGGAAGACTCCGCGGCGACGGATGCAACGACGGATGCGAAGCCGGACGAGAAGGTAGTCGAGAAGATCGTCGAGAAGGAAGTGCGCGTCGAAGTGCCGGTGGAGAAGATCATAGAGAAGGTGGTCGAGAAGGTGGTGGTGGACGAGTCGCGCGTCAAGGAACTGGAGGGCCTGCTCGAGGAGGAGCGCCGCCACACCGCCGACCTCCAGCGGCGGCTTGACGAGACGATCAAGTCCTCGGCCGACGCGCGCTCGGAGCTCATCTCGAAGAACGAGGCGCTCGTCGCCCAGCGCGACGTGTACGCGGGCGAGATCCGCGAGGCCAACGCCCGCGCCGAGAAGCTGTCCGAGCAGGTGGTGGCGCTCGAAGACGAGCTCAAGCGCCTGCCGGCGGCGGCGAGCGAGATTGCCGACACCCAGGCCGCGGTGTTCAAGATCATGCAGGACGAGATCTCTGAACTCGACGGGGTGATCGCGGGCGAGCAGGCGGAGTTTGAGGAGTTCCGCCGCCGCCACCAGGCCCGCGCCGACCGGCTGGCCGAGCGCCGCCGCGAGATCCTGCGCCGCTCCGGCGGCAACATCGAGGAGATGACCCGCCGCGCGCTGGTGGAGCGTCCCGAGGACCCGCGCACGGCGCAGCTCCGGCGCGAGCTCGAGGAGCTTCGGCGCGTCCACGAGAAGTCGGTGCTCGACAACGCGGCGAAAATCCGCTCGCTCAACGACAGCCTCCGCCGCGAGCAGACCGACCGCGCCCGCGCCAGCCAGGACATGCGCGACGTCAAGGAGCTGCGCGAGGAGGCGGAGCGCCTCCGCGAGAAGTTGCAGCTCGCCGAGAAGGAGCTCCTCAACGAGCGTCAGCGCAGCGAGGAGCTGCGCCAGCGCGAGGCGATGGGCAAGCAGGTGCTGATGGCGCGGCTCGCGACGCTCGAGTCGCCGGCCCTCGGCGCCGCCAGCACCGCCGCGTCCAACCAGAGCCGCGAGGCGAAGCTCGTGAAGCTCCCGAGCTGGATGCGCCTCAAGAACTGATGAACGCCGTCCTTGCACTGCTGGCCGTGCTGTCGGTCTGGGACTACCCGGCGCGGCAGCCGAGGCACGACGCGCTCCGGCGGCAGTTCGTCGCCGCGGTCCGCGAAGGCGACACCGCGACGATGGAGGAGACGAGCCGCAAGGGGATGGAGCTCCTTCCCGACGACCCGACCTGGCGCTACAACCACGCCTGCTCGCTCGCGTGGTTTCCCGACCGCGCGAAGGAGGCGCTGGACGAGCTCGAGAAGGCGATCGACCTCGGCTACCGCGACAGCGCGGCGATTGCGAAGGACTCCGACCTCAGCCGGCTCGCGGGCGAGCGCCGCTTCGAGGAGCTGGTCGAGTACGCGAAGCTGATGCAGTCGCGTCCGATCCTTTTCGGCCCGATGGCGGTCGTCAGCGCGACTGGCGTCGTCGGCACGCCGGTCGCGCTTGGCGAGCAGAACCTCGCCTGGGACTTCGACACCGGCTCCTTCGAGGCGAAGCTGAAGCTCGCCCCCGGCGCCGCGGGCGGAAACGCCGGCGACCTCTACATGAACCGCGACGGCGACCACTCGCGTCCGCGCCTCGCCAACTTCCCGGGGATCACCGAGGTCAGGTTCGACCAGGAGGGGCGCCGTCGGCAGATGCACCTCGGCGAGCCCAACGTGTGCTTCCCGTATCCGCTCTTCGGCAACTGCTCATGCGCCTACACCGAGGAGGTGGTCGGCAAGTTCTGGCGGTCGATCCCGCGCGCGATGACGACAACCCACGCCTACTGGCTCCGGCCGATGCAGAAGTTCTACCTCTCCAACCAGGTCTGGGTGATTCCCGGCCACGCGGACACCGCGCCGGTCGGCACCAACGGCGACGTCTTCGCCTCCATCACCCCCTACTGGCTCACGACCGCCGGCAGGAGCTGGTCGGACCTCCCGTACCTCGAGGCGGCGATGCTCGCGTCCAAGTCGATGAAGGGCGGGGTGAAGCGCGCGGTGGTGGCGTCGCGGCTTTTCGCGCCGACGGTGATGACGCTCGTGCGCAAGTCGCTGAAGGGCGTCGAAACCGAGGACGACTACACCTCGCCCGCGGCGCATCCGTCGGCGCTGCCGCCGGGCGGCGTCGAGACGAACCGGCTTGCCGCGCTCGCCGCCGCGCTGACGGCTCAGTCGGTGCCGCCGCTGGCGCGAATCGGGGTGGAGTCGGTCACCGAGGTCACGCCGACGGCGTGGCCTGAGCTTGCCTACGCCACGCCGTTCGCATGGTCGTACGTGCTGCGCGCGCCGGAGGAGAAGCGGGTGTTCGTCATCAAGGCCGGCGGCGGCGCGAAGGAGTTCCGGTTCGTGCGCACCCACGGCAGCGAGCGCCAGGCGCGGGTCACCCCGGTCGGCCGCGACCAGGCGACGGTGGAGGTGTCGGCGAAGCTGCTCAACCCCACCAGCCGCGTCGACGTCGCCGTCTTCGCGCGCAACCCCGGCACTGGCTGGGGCGCGCCGTCCTACGTCTCCTTCGCGCGCATGGACCCGGACGCGCCGTACTCCGATCCGGCGCTGACGCCACGCCCGGAGGCAGAGACGAAATGAGATACGTTCTTGCGCCGCTGGCCGGCTTCACCGACGCCGCGTTCCGCCGCCTCTGCTTCGAGGGCGGGGCGGACTTCGCCTACACCGAGATGGTGAGCGCCGCCGGGCTCGCCCACGGCTCCTCGCCGACGCGGCAGCTGATGGAGACGATGCCCGGCGAAGGCGCGCTCGGCTGCCAGATCTTCGGCGCTAACGAGTCGGACGTCGCGTACGCGGCGGGCGCGGTGCCGGACCGCTTCAGCGAAATCAACCTCAACGCCGGCTGCCCCGTGCGCAAGGTGGTGAAGGAGGGCGCAGGGGCGAAGCTCGCCGAGGACCCGGAAAAGGTGTACCGCCTCCTGCGCGCGATGAAGGGGAGCACGCGGCTGCCGGTCACGCTCAAGACGCGGCTCGGTCCGCGCCCGGACCGCAACCTCTCGCTCGAGCTCCTCGACGCGGCGGAGCGCGCGGGCGCCGCCGGCGTCGTCTTCCACGCGCGCTTCACCTCGCAGATGCACGGCGGCGCGACGCACCTCGACCTGCTCGCGGAGATCGCCGCGCGAGCGAAGGTGCCGGTGACCGGCAACGGCAGCGTCGTGGACGCGAAGAGCGCAGCGGCGATGGCGGCGACCGGCGTGGACGTAATCATGGTCGGGCGCGCGGCGCTCGCGGACCCGTTCATCTTCGCCCGGCTCAAGGGAAACGAGCCGCCGGCGGAGTCGCCGGCAGCGCTCTGCGCACGGCACCTCGGGTACCTGCTCGACTTCCGCGACCGCCTCGCCGCCGCGTATCCGCGCGACCACGTGCCGCCGCCGGACTCGTTCGCCGCGGTCAAGATGCACACCCACCTCTTCCGCTACTTCAACGGGCGGCCGGGCGCGGCGAAGCTGCGCGCACGGCTCAATTCCGTCCGTACACTCGCGGAGATATATGATATAATGCACGCATATGTTTGATCTCGTCATCGTCACCGCGGCAAACCGCGCCCAGGCGGCCGGCTACCGCGCGCAGCTGCGCGGACGCAGGGGCTTCCTCGTAATCCCCGACCCCGGAGACCGTCGGGTCGGATCGCTCGGCGCCACCGTGAACGCTCTTAAGCTGCTTGCGCGGCGCGGCGCGGCGCGCGGGCGCGTGCTCGTCTGCCACTCCGGCGGCGACGCGAAGCGCACCCCGGCATACTCCGCGATGGGCAAGGCGTTTGTGCCGATGCTGGACGGACGCCCGATGCTCGACCACATCGTGGAGGCGATGGACGCGCTGCCGCAGGCTCCGGGAGTCGTAGTCTGCTGTGGCGACGTGGTGCCGCGGCTTGATCCGGCTCTCGTCCGCTTCGCCGCGAAGGGCGTGACGGGCGTCGCCTATCCCGACGGTCCGTGGCAGGCGCGTAGACACGGCGTCTACGTGTCCAAGGCGGGGAGGGGGACGGCGCCGCGGCGAGTGAAGGATTTCCTGCAGAAGCCGGCGGTCTCGCGGGGCAAGTTCCTCGTCGACACCGGCATCATGTACATCGACTGGCCGACGGCGGAGAAGATGCGTGCGCTGCCGGTCGCCGGCGACATCTACGAGGAGTTCCCGCGCCTGCTGCTCGGCGGCTTCGCGCCGTTCGCGGTGGCGGTGGCACCGTCATGCGAGTTCTTCCACGTCGGATCGTCGCGCGAGCTGCTGAAGCTGCTCGGGCGGAGGGGACGGAAGGGCGAACTCACGCTTGTCGACGGCGTGGAGGCGAAGGTGGAGAGCCTCGGCGGCGACAACATCGTCACCAACGTGCCGGCGTCGTACGGTCCGGTCAAACTCGCGAAAGGCGAGTGCCTCACTTCGATTCCGGTCGGCAAGTCCGGCTGGCGTCATCTCTGCTACCGCATCGACGACAGCTTCAAGGAGGACGGACTCTGGGAGCGCCACCGGCTCGGCGAGCTGATGCCGCACGTCGACCATGCGCGCCTCCTCGCGCTGCGACGCCGCGCGAACGGCGCGCCGGCGGTGCGCGTCACCGCGCCGGTGCGCATTGACCTCGCCGGCGGCTGGTCCGATACGCCGCCCATCTGCGAGATCGAGGGCGGCGCGGTTCTCGCCGCGGCGGTTCGGCTCGACGGGAAGCGTCCGATCGAGGTGACGGTTTCGCCGCGCCGCGACCGCCTGGTCAAGGTGGTCTCTCGCGACCTCGGCAAGAGCCTGGTCCTCAGGTCCGCCCGCGAAGTAGCAGATCACTCGAATCCTGGCGACTGGTGCTGCCTCGTGAAGGCGGCGCTCGCCGTGACCGGCTTCAGGTTCGGCTCGGCCGGACTCGACATCGTCATCAGCGCCGACTTGCCGAAGGGCAGCGGGATGGGCACTTCGTCCATCCTCGGTGCCGCCACGATCGCCGCGCTCCTGCAGGCGACCGAAGTCGGCTTCGTGCGCGGCGGGGAGATCGACGTCGACCGGGTCGGTGCGCTCACGCTCGCGCTCGAGCGCGAGATGCGCACGGGCGGCGGCTGGGAGGACCAGTTCGCCGGCATGACGCCGGGGGTGAAGATGATGCGCTCAAGGTCGGGGGCGAAGCAGCGCGTCGCGGTCGAGCCGGTCGCGATTCCGCCGAAGGCGATGCGCGAGCTGATGCGGCGCAGCCTCCTCTTCTTCACCGGGCAGAAGCGCATGGCGCGCAACGTGCTGCGGCGTGTTCTCGGCTTCTACGCCGAAAATCCCCACGGCTTCGCGAAGATTCTGGTGGGCGAGCTCAAGGCCAACGCCGAGAAGGCGGCCGGGGCGCTACGTCGCGGCGACTTAGACGCGTTCGCCGCGTGCGTCAACTCCTACTGGCGCGACAAGCGCCTTTTAGACGCCGGTTCCAGCAACGAGAAGGTGGACGACATCATCGATCTCATCCGCGACCGCGCCGCGGCGGTGACGCTGACCGGCGCGGGCGGCGGCGGCTTCATGTATGTGCTCGCGAAGAGCCCAGCCGACGCGCGCAGGATCCTCGTGACGCTCGAGCGCAATCCGCCGTCGCCGGACTCGCGCGTCTACGCCTTCGCGGTGGACGACGCCGGCATGAGGTTCGAATGACGGTCTGGATCGAGACGCCGTTCGACAACCTGCCGGCCGAGGGCTACCGCCGGATGCGCTACTCGCTTCTGCAGGCGGCGTTCGTTGCCGCCGGGCACCGTGCGGTCGTCTTCGCCTCGGACTTCAACCACGGCACCAAGGCGCCGCGGCGGATCGCGGAGATGCCGTCGGACGTGGTGCTGGTGCCGATGATCCCCTATTCGGCCAACGTCTCGCTGCGCCGCGCCTTCAGCCACCTCGTCTATGCGCGGCGCTTCGAGCGCTTAGCGCGGCGGATGGCCGACGCCGGCGAAGTGCCGCGTCCGGACGTCGTCGTCGCCGCAGCGCCCACGCTCTCCGCCGCAACTGCCGCGATGCGGCTTGCGCGGCTGTACGGCGCGAAGTTTGTCCTCGACGTGCAGGACGCGTGGCCCGAGACGTTCTTCCGCCTGTTACCGAAGTGGCTTCGCTGGGCGGCGTGGCTACCGCTCCTGCCGATGCGACTTGCCGCGCGCCGGCTCTACCGCCGCGCCGACCTGGTGACCGGAGTGTCGGCGCGCTACCGCGAGCTGACCGGGAGGAAGGATTTCGTCCTCGCGCCGCTGGGAATCGACGCGTCGGCTTCCCTGCCGCCGCGTGCCGCGCGGGCGGATGGGACGACGCGCCTCGTCTACGCCGGCAACCTCGGCTCGGGCTACGGACTCGAGACGGTGGTCGAGGCGGTGGCGCGCGACAGGTCGCTTACGCTCGACGTCGCCGGCGCGGGCGGCAAGGAGGCGGCCTTGAGGTCGCTCGCCGCCGCGTGCGGCGCGGCGGACAGGGTGGTGTTCCACGGCTATCTCGGCGAGGCGGAGCTGAAGGCGCTGCTCGCGCAGTGCGACGTCGGCGTCATTCCGATGCGCGACGACAGCTGGGTGGGGCTGCCCAACAAGCTCTTCGACTATCTTGCGGCGGGGCTGCGCGTGGCGAGCTCGCTCGACGGCGAGTGCGGCGAGCTGCTGCGGCTCGAGCGGCTCGGGGCGGTGTACGACTTCGCCTCGCCCGACTCGTTCCTCGCCGCGCTCGGCTCGCTGCGGGATTCCGCCGCGGCGCTGCCGGCCCGCCTCCGGGCCGAGGCGATATATCCCGCATACGCGGCGGAAGTAATTCAGCGTTGGCCGTAGCGTTGGCTCCACGGATTACAAATCCCTAATTCTTCGCACAGGTAGGCCGTAGGAGGCGACCTTTGTCCACAGGGCCGGGATGGCGTCGCGCCATCCCGGCCCGTCCTGCATATTTTGACTTTTTTGCAGATTCCCCCTTGACTTTTG
>SFPL01000083.1 GCA_004551905.1 Lentisphaeraceae bacterium | reverse complement strand
CAGCCCCAAAGCGGAATCTCCCGCTGAAGCCCGCTTTACAAACCCAATCCGAAACTGCTATACTACCAACATCAAGCAAGAAAGCATCGTCGGCACAGGGCTACGCAACGAGTGTTGCACTGGCTACTGGCTGGCGGGGTGATTGATTGAGGATATCGGCATGAAGAATCTGATGACAGCTATTGTGTTTGCGGCTGCGGTGTTTTTCTCCGCAATGGCGCACGAACTTGATTCCGTTCCCTGGATAGGAGACGGCCGCCCCGACCGCGATGGCGCGGACTGGTACGGTGAAGACCCGGCGCCGGAGTTTATGGCTGAGTTTGTGCTGCCGGAGGGAGTAGCAGAAACGAAGATACGCTTCGCATGCGCAGGTTTCGGCTATTTTCGCGTAAACGGCGCATATATGTCGGCGGACGGGCTCGATCCTCTCTGGAGCGTTTACGACAAGACCGTGTATTCAACAACGACCAGAGCGCTCAAGGCGTGTCCGGTTCTGAACGGTGCAACTTTACGCGACGGCTTTGATCTGGAAGCCCACCCTGCCACCAATCGTGTCTACGTGCGGCTCGGCAACGGCTTTTATAACCTACCGCCGCTCCGCTTCTGGGGGTCGAAATGCTTCCGCAGGTCGCTTGCGCACGGACGGCCATGTTTCAAGCTTTCCGTCGACGGCGTTGACGCGCCGCTTGAATGGCGGTGGCGCGAGACGGATGTTGTGCGCAATAGCGTATATTTCGGAGCAGAGATCGACGCCACGCAGGAAGACACCGTCTGGAAGCGAGCCGTCGCCGTCGCTGGGCCGAAGGGGAAGATTGTCGAATGGCCGCGCACGAATCCTCGCATGGGCTGTTACGACATCCACCACGGCGAGGCCAAGTGGCTGCGCAAAGGCGAAGTGCAGGTCGTTGACTTCGGCGTCAACGCCTCGGGCGTGCCGGACTTCATTTTCTGGAACGAAAAGCGCTCGAGCAGGATTGAAATCGTTTACGGAGAGCGCCTCAACGATGACGGTTCGGTGAATGTGCTGACGCAGACGGCCGGTCAGGTCAAGAAGCGCGCAATGGGTGGGCCGGGAGCGCCTGACCTTGCCTGTCAGCGGGACGTGTATGTCTGCCGCGGATCGCAGAAAATATCGCCAGATACGGTTGCGTCGGCCGATCCTTGTTGCGAGCGTTTCTCACCGCCTTTCACTTGGCATGTCTTCCGATACGCGGAGATACGCGGCGCAAAAAATCTGGTGAGATATTCGGCAAGGCGCGTGCGCTCTATGATTTCTTTGCTCACTGGACAGGCGGCCCCCGCGAAAGCGTTCAAGACCGACAACAAGGATATCGCCGCCATTCACGAGATGTGTCGCCGCACTTTTCAGGCCAATCTCATCGGCGCTGTGCAGTCGGACTGCCCCGGACGTGAACGTCTCGGTTACGGCGGTGATATCGTGGCGACTTGCGAGGCTTATATGCTCAATTTCGACATGCGCGAAATCTACCTCAAGATTCTGCGCGATTTCGCCGATGAAGCTGAGGATGACGGGTGGATTACCGAGACAGCTCCGTATGTCGGCATCGCGGACAGTGGGTATGGCGGCCGTTCGGGGCCGATATCGTGCGCGCTTGTCGTGCCTAAACTGATGGACGGTATTCTGCGGCATTACGATGACAGGCGGGCCTTGGATTTCTACCCCGTCTGCGCGCGTTACGTAAGGCTTTTAAACGCAAAATATCCCGACGGGATTATTCCCTCGTGCATCGGCGATCACGAAGCCCTTGAGCGGGTATCAAACGAGTGTATCGCAACGGCGCATTGGCATCGGTTTGTCGAATTGACGTCATCTTTTGCCGGACACCTTGGACGCAAAGACGAACAGCGGGAATTCGAGGCTGTCGCGGCGAAGATTCGCTCGGCGTTCGTTTCGAAATTTGTGAAGGATGGGATTGTCGATAACGGCACCCAGTCGGCGCAGGCGACAGGGCTTTATCTCGGTCTAGTGCCTCCGGAACAGCGCAGGGCCGCGCTTTCGCGTCTCGTCGCGGCGGTGGAAGAGAAGGGGTGTGCGCTATCGACCGGCGTTTTTTCGACACGTTACATGCTTATGTATCTTTCCGAGAACGGTCACCTAGATTTGGCCCGCAGGATAGTTCTTCATCGCGGTTTCCCGGGATGGCTCTACATGCTCGAGCGGGGCGCGACGACGCTGTGGGAAACCTGGGCTGAATCTGACGATGTCTATTCCAACTGTCATCCGCTGTTCGGCTCGGTTGACGAGTGGATAATAAAATTCGGCAAAGATGACGATAGTCGTTAACGGAAGAGGTGACTCGGGAGGGACCCCGGTGAATATGTCGCAGTGAATATGTCCGAAAGTTTTATGCGCGGAGTTGTGCCACGAGGGTTTTGGGATATGGTATAATGCGCGCCATGAAGAGAACGTCACGACGAAGATTCCTCGCCGGCTGCGTCGCGAGCGCCGCGCTCGCGCCGTCCGTCGGCTTTCCCGCCGTCGTTAAGCTCCGCAAGCCGAACGCGCTCCTGAGCCACGCCTGCATCGGCACCGGCAACATGGCGGCGTCTGACATGGCGGGCTTCGCCTCGCACCGCGACCTGCACGTCACGGCGCTCTGCGACGTCGACGCCGCCTCCACCCGGACGCGCGGGTCTACCGCGACGCCTTCGAGATGCTCGCCGCCGAGGGCGACCGCATCGACTCCGTCAACGTCTCGACGCCCGACCACACGCACGCGCAGTACATGCGCGAGGCCCTGCGGCGCGGGCTCAACGTCTACGGGCAGAAGCCGCTCTGCCACGACCTCGCGGACTGCCGCGCGCTTGAGCGGCTCGCGCGCGAGAAGGGGGCCGTCACGCAGATGGGCACGCAGATCGCGGCCTGGGAGTGCGACCGCCGCACCGTGGCGGCCCTGAAGTCGGGCGCAATCGGCGAGGTCCGCCGCGTGTGGCTGTTCTCGACGCGCCGCTCGGAGCCGTCCGCCGACAGGTTCCGCTGGCCGCTGGAGTCCTCGCCCGTGCCGGAGACGCTGGACTGGAAGCTCTGGCTCGGCCCGGCCCCGTACCGCCCGTTCGCGGCCGGCGCCTACCATCCGAAGGCCTGGCGCAAGTGGCGCGCGTTCGGCACGTCCTGGCTCGGCGACCTCGGCCTTCACCTGATGAGCCCCATCTGGCTCGGGATGGAGCTTGGCGCGACAAGCCCCGAGACGGTCGTCGCCGAGGTCTCGGACGACGGCTGGACGGCCGCGCAGCGCGAGCAGTTCTGGCCGTCGATGTCGCATGTGACGTGGACGTTCCCCGGCGTCAAGGCGAGCGGCGGCAAGCCGTTCGAGGTCGAGTGGTGCGACGGCTTCGGCAACGTCGGCTACCGCCTGGAGCCGCGCTTCCTCCCGCCGGCGTTCCTGCGCGACCTCGCCGCCCTCACGCCGATGGGCGACCTGCCGCCGCAGGGCCGCGTCGTCGAGGGCACGGAGGGGTGGCTGCTCTCCACGCACTTCGACGCGGAGCCGGCGTTCGTGATGAAGGGCGGCAAGGCCGCGCCCGCGCGGCCGTCCGTCGGGCCGGCCCCCTCGCACTACCACGAGTACGTCAACGCCTGCCTGCAGGGCGGGCCGACGACGAGCGCGTTCGACTGGGCCTGCCGGATGACAGAATGGGGCTTCCTCGGCAATCTCGCCCAGCTCCAGCCCGGCCAGCGGCTCGTCTGCAAGGACATGAAATGAGAAAGGACGCCCTGATGAAGAAGACCGCATCTGCCGTTTTCGCCGTGGCCGCCTGCGCGGCCTTCGCCGAGCCGTCGGGCGACCGGCCGGACGACACCCACGCCTGGGCCGTCCACGACGTGAACCGACCCGACCCCGTCAAGGTCGACGCGCCGCCGGGGGGCATCCCCTCCGACGCGATCGTCCTCTTCGACGGCACGCGCGAGTCCGTCGCGCGAAACTGGCGCGGCGTGGACGGCGGCCCCAGCGCGTGGTCCGTGGCGGACGGCGCGTTCGTCTGCTCGCCCGGCTCGGGCTTCGCGGTCACAAAGGAGACGTTCGAGGATGTCCAGCTGCACGTCGAGTGGAAGACGCCGCAGGACGACCTCTACGGCTGGGGGAACTCTGGCGTGTTCGTGGGCGGCGTCTACGAGATCCAGATCCTCGACTCGTCCGCGATCGTGCCCTCGCGCTCGCCCTTCAAGCCGGCGAACTACGCTGATGGCCAGGCCGGCGCCGTCTACGGGCAGAGCCCGTGCCTCGTCAATCCTTGCCGCGCGCCCGGCGAGTGGCAGAGCTTCGACATCATCTTCCATCCGCCGCGCTACGACGGCGCGCGCCTTGTCGATCCCGGCGACGTCACGGTCCTCTTCAACGGCGTGCTCGTGCAGGACGCCTGGAAGCTCGAAGGCCCGACGCACTGGTGCCGCCGCGCGAAGACCGAGCCCTCGTCGTACGTTCCGTCCCAGCCGATCAGGCTGCAGGACCACGGGCATCCCGTGCCGTTCCGCAACATCTGGGTGCGCCGCATCCCCGCGCGGACGGCGAACGTCACGGGCGGCGGGCCGTTCGCGAAGCGCGGCGAGGTGGCGAAGCTGCGCCACCGCCTCGCCGGCGAGTCGCTTGGCTTCGCGCGCGCGACCGACGACCCGGCCGAGAGGTACATCCGCCTCTGGGAATCGTTCTGCTACGAGCCCGACCGCGCGGTGCGCAAGGAGATCGAGGCCGCCACGGCGGCGCTGCTCGCCGCGCTCGCGGCGGACGACCCGCGCGTCACGGAGGAGTGGCGCTTCGGCTCGGTGAAGCGCTTCGTGAAGATGCTCGTCCTCGGCAAGTGGATCGAGACGGGCTCTCGGGTCGAGAAGGCCATCGACGCGCACAAGGCGCCGCCGAAGCCGGCCGCGCCCAACCTGCGGGATATCTGACTGAATTTGCACCCGCGGAGTTATTATGTTCCGAAAACGGAGAGGTGTTCCAGCACTTCGGCCACACGCCGGAGTTCCTGGTGTGCGAAGTGGCGGACGGCAAGGTCGTTTCGTCCGAAATCGCCTCGTCGGGCGGCATCGGACGCGGTGGCCATCCCCATGAAGGAGGACACTCCTCCAGCGGCCATTGCCACCACTATGACTTCACCGACATCGTGTGCATGGAGGTTCTAGGTCACGGATTACAAATCCCTAATTCTTCGCACAGGTAGGCCGTAGGAGGCGACCTTTGTCCACAGGGCCGGGATGGCGTCGCGCCATCCCGGCCCGTCCTGCATATTTTGACTTTTTTGCAGATTCCCCCTTGACT
>SFPL01000082.1 GCA_004551905.1 Lentisphaeraceae bacterium | reverse complement strand
GAGTTAGGTCTCTGGACCCCAAAGAGCCTCGTCGCCGCAGGCCCGTCTTGGGAGGCCTTCCCTTGACGGGCCGTTCTTACCAGGCACTATGCCCGGTGAACAGTAGGGTAGTCTACCAAAATCCGATTAGACAAGACCCTGCGACTTTATGCGCTGCGAGGGGTAGTGCCGTAGCGGCGGCGGTAGCGGCGGTAGAAGTTCTCGAGCGACGGAAAGCCGCAGTCCGAGGCGACGGCCTTGACCGGCAGCGTGCGCGACTTGAGCATCCGCCGCGCGGCCGCCAGGCGGATCTCCTCAAGTTCTGCGTGGACGGTGCCGCCTGTAATTTCGCGGAATCGCAGCGAGAGCAGCCTCGGCGAGATGTTGAGCTCGCCGGCGATCAGTTCCAGTGAAAGCCGTTCGCCGTAGCGCCGCCTGAGGATTTCCCGCGCCTCCGACACCATGCGGCTGCCGGTCTTGCCCGACTGCGTGGATCTGCGCTCGACAACACCGCTGACGCCGAACTTGAGGATGGGGATTCTGCGTCATTCGGACAGGGCGGCGGACAGCACCTCGACCGCCATCCGTCCCGCCGCTTCGAAGTCCGGGTCGACGCTTGACAGCGGCGGACGGGTGTTCTCGCAGATGTCGGGGTCGTTGTCGACGCCAATGACCGCCGCCTGCTCCGGCACCTGGACTCCCAGGGCGTGTAGCTCCGAGAGAACTTTCGCGGCGGTGATGTCGTTGTAGGCGTAAGCATATCTGGGATTGTCCCCGCGGCAGTTTTGTCTCACACAGAGGCACAGAGGTTTTTATCTGGGGGCTGCGCCCCCAGACCCCCGAGCCACGAGACACGAACCACGAACCACGAATATGGTATAATACGCGCAACGGAACGAGGATACGGCAAAGGAGACTATGAACACGCGAAGGGAGTTTCTCTGGAATTCGGTCATGCTGGCGGCCACCTGCGGGATGCCGGGCGCGCTCGCCGCCGCCATGAAGTACGACCGCGACGGCGTCATGCGCCTCTTCCGGCTGATGGCCGAGGAGACCAATGCACGCGTCGAGGCCGGCATCGAGCTCAACCGCAAGGGGCCGATGCTCTTCACCTTCAAGGACAAGGACGGCAAGATCCTCGAGAACGTGCACCTCAAGGTGACGCAGAAGACCCACGACTTCAAGTACGGCGCCGACCTCTTCATGCTGGACGAGATCGTCGACTCCAAGGAGAAGAACGAGGCGTACAAGGAGCATTTCGCCGCGGCGTTCAACCTGGCGACGGTGCCGTTCTACTGGGAGGACCTCGAGCCCGAGCCGGGCAAGCCCCGCTACGCGGCCGACTCGCCCCGCATCTACCGCCGTCCGCCGACCGACCTCTGCATCGACTGGTGCGAGCGGAACGGCATCGAGCCGAAGTGCCACATCCTCAACTACGCCAACTTCACCCCGCAATGGGCGAAGGGCGACATCTTCAAGGAGAAGAGCCTGCTCGAGAAGCGGATGCGCGAACTCGCCGAGCGCTATGCACGGCGCATCAGGATGTGGGAGGTGACCAACGAGACTTTCTGGGGAACCAACTTCCGCGGAAGCAACTTCTACCAGCAGGACGACTTCATCGAGTGGAGCTTCAAGACAGCCGAGAAGTACTTCCCCGCGAACGAGCTCATCATCAACGAGTATGCTGGCGTCTGGTCCAGCGGCTACCATCGCGACCGGAGCCGCTACTACATGCAGATCGAGCGGGCGCTCCTCAAGGGCGCGCGGATCGACGGCGTCGGGCTGCAGTTCCACATGTTCCACAAGGGCGGCGCGGAGGACGTCATCAAGAAGACCCGGGACTACTACGACCCGATGCGCCTTTTTGACGTGATGGACACCTACGCGAAGCTCGGCAGGCCCCTGCAGATAACCGAGATCACGATTCCCGCCTATTCTGAAGAGCCGGGCGACGAGGAGACGCAGGCGGAGATCCTCCGCACGCTCTACCGCATCTGGTTCTCCCACCGCGCGATGAAGGCAATCATCTACTGGAACCTGCCCGACGGCTACGCGGCGTTCGCGAAACCCGGCGACTTCTCCTGCGGCGAGAACATGTACTACGGCGGTCTCTGCCGCTTCGACATGACGCCCAAGCCGGCCTACCAGGTGGTCCGGGACCTCTTCGGGAAGCAGTGGCGCACCAACTTCGAGCGCGACGTCGGCGGCCAGTTCTCGTTCCGCGGGTTCCACGGCACCTACGAGCTGGAGGCGACGGCCAACGGCAGGACGGTGAAGCAGGAGTTCCGGCTCAACCCCGACTTCGCGGACAGGATCGAGATCACGGTCTAGGGAATATGCAGGGAGAATCAGGCGAGAACAGCGTGCGCAAGGTGGCGGTGGTGGGGCTTGGTCTCATCGGCGGCTCCTTCGAGAAGGCGTCGAGACGCGCCGGCTACGAAGTCGCGACGCTGCACCACGGCGACGGCGGCGCCGGCCTGGCCGATGCCGACCTGGTGCTCGTCTGCCTGCCACCTGCCGCAGTAGTGCCGTGGATGCGCGACCACGCCGGCGAGTTCCGCCGCGGCGCGGTCGTGGTCGACATTGCCGGCGTCAAGCGCCGGATCATGGACGAATTCGCCGCGGCCTTCCCCAACGGAACCGGCGGCTGGAGCTTCATCGGCGGTCATCCGATGGCCGGACGCGAGGTTTCCGGCTACGCCAACTCCCTCGCCACCCTGTTTGACGGCGCCTCGATGATCCTGGTGCCGCCGGACGCCGCCGCGTCCGTCCCGGCCGTGCTCGAGCGCTACTTCCTCTCCCTCGGCTTCGCGCGCGTGGTGGTCACTTCCGCCGCGCACCACGACGAGATGATTGCCTTTACGAGCCAGCTCTGCCACCTCATCTCCTCCGCCTACGTGCGCGAGGACCTGGCGCGCGGCCACGTCGGCTTCTCCGCCGGCAGCTTCCGCGACATGGCCCGCGTCGGCGCGCCGGATCCGGAGATATGGACGGAGCTTTTTCTCTCCAACCGCGCCGCGCTCGTGCCGGTGCTGGAGCGCTACGTCGGGCGGCTCGACGACTTCCTCGCCGCGCTGAAGGACAACGACCGCGGCCGCCTCCGCCGTGCGCTCGAGGAGGGCGTCGCCGCGAAGGCTCAGTTCGGAAAGGGGCTAAAATGAGCTTCGGTCGTTTTCTCCGCCTCGACATCCGCGGCGCTTCGCACGCCCGGAAGATGTCGTTTTCGCTCGACGGCTTTCCCGCCGGGTTCCGCGTGGACGCGTCCGCGCTCGCCGCGTTCATGGCGCGCCGCGCGCCCGGGCGCGACGTGCTCTCCACCGCGCGGCGCGAGGCGGACGAGGTGAAGTGGGTTTCGGGAATCGGGCCGGACGGCGTGACCGGCGGAGGGACCATCCGCGGCGAAATCGCGAACTGCGACGCGCGGCCCGGCGACTATGGCGCGGAGCGCACGGTGCCGCGTCCCGGCCACGCCGACTTCGGCCAGTGGATCGAGACGGGGCGTATTCCGACCGGCGGCGGCAAGAACTCGGGCCGCCTCACCGCGCCGCTCTGCGCCGCCGGCGCGCTCGCGCTGCAGTGGCTGGCGCGGCGCGGCATCGCCGTCCACGCGCATATCGCGGCGATCGGCGACGTCTCCGGCGGCACGGAGAAGGACCATGAGAAGGAGGTCTTGAAGGCGCGCGAGCGCGGCGATTCCGTCGGCGGGGTCGTCGGCTGCTCGGTCGAGGGGCTGCCGCCGGGGCTCGGCGGTCCGCTCTTCGAGGGACTCGAGGCTGGCATTTCCGCGGCGATGTTCGGCATTCCCGGCGTGAAGGGCGTCGTATTCGGCGAGAAGCCCGGCTACCGGCCGGTCTGCGCCACGTCGGGGTCGAGGTACAACGACCGGTTCTGCGTCAAGGACGGGCGGGTCGTCACCGCCACGCTGCGCCAGGGCGGAATCCTCGGCGGGCGCACCTACGGGATGCCGGTGGTGTTCTCGGTGGCGATGCGTCCAACCCCGACCGTGTTCGTGGGGCAGAACTCGGTGGACCTCAGGACAATGAAGCAGGTGCGGCTCGAGATGAAGGGGCGGCACGATCCGTGCATTGTGCTCAGAGCGGTGCCGGTGGTGGAGGCGGCGACGGCGCTCGCGGTGATGGAAGCGGTCCTCGCCGACGAGGCGGCGCGTCCGCGCATCTGCCTGCCGCTCACCGGCAAGACTTTGGAAGAGGATATCGGGCAGTTCCGATCCCAGCGCTACTTCGCCGACATGGTGGAGCTGCGCGTCGACCTGCTCCGTAAAGAAGAGCGCGCGAAGGCCGCGGAGTTCCCGGAGATGCTGGCGAAGGAGGCCTCGTGGAAGGTCCCGGCCGTGCTGACTTTCCGCCGCGTCTGCGACGGCGGAGCGTACAAGGGCGCCGAGGGCGAGCGGGCGAAGTTCTTCGAAAAAGTTTTAGCCGCAACCACCTTCGCCAAGGCTGCGGCGGTCAAGGAGAACGCAAAGAGTGGTTTTGACTATGTGGACTTCGAGGAGGGGTTCGGTGGCGAGAAGCTCCTGAGACTTGCCCACGCCGCCAGCACGAAGGTGGTGCGGTCGCTCCACAAGTTCAACGGTCCGGTTAAGAACCTGGCGGTGACGCTGAAGAAGCTCGGCAGGAGCGGCGACATCGCGAAGGTCGCCTTCATGCCGCGCGGCCTTGACGACGTGACAAAGGTGTTTGACGAGATGGCCGGAGTTTCCGGCGGCGGCTTCATCGTCTGCGCGATGGGCGCGCAGGGGCTGGCGACGCGGGTCCTCGCGTCGCGCCTCGGCTCGGCGTGGACCTACGCCTCGGTCGGCGGGCTCGACGGAATCGGCCACGTGACGCCGTCCGAGCTGGTGCGCGACTACCGCTTCCGCACCGTGTCGCCGTCCGCGGCGCTTTTCGGCGTGACCGGCTGGCCGCTCGAGAAGACGCGCTCGCCCGAGCTCCACAACGCGGCGTTCGCAGCGGAGGACGAGGACGCGGTGATGGTTCCCTTCCCGGCGAAGACGGCGCGCGAGGCGCTGGCCTTTATGAAGGCGACGGGGATGAAGGGGATGGCGGTAACGATCCCGCACAAGCTCGAGATCATGCCGCTTCTGGACAAGATCGACGGCTTTGCGAAGAAGGTCGGCGCGGTCAACACCGTTGCCCGCGAGCACGGCAAGTACGTCGGCTACAACACTGATGTCGCGGGCTTCGCCGAGGCGCTCTCGGCGTTCGCTGGCGATCTGCGCGGCAGGACCGTGGCGGTGCTTGGCGACGGCGGCGCGGCGCAGGCGGTGAAAGCCGCGCTCGCGACGCTCGGTGCGCAGTTCAGGGTGTTCTACCGCGAGACGCCGCCGCCGGGGTTCGATGTCATCGTCAACGCGACGCCGGTCGACCCGATTCCCGGCTACCGCTTCTCCGGAAACGAGCTCGTCTACGACCTGCGCTATGTGCCGGCGACGACGCCGCTGATGGAGCGCGCGGCGGCGGCGGGCTGCCGGGTGGAGAACGGCTTTACGATGCTCGCGGCGCAGGCGCGGGCGCAGCGGAGGATCTGGGGCGCATGAAGAAGATCTTTCTCTACGGCGCGCCCGCCTCGGGCAAGACCACGCTGGGCGCACTGCTCGCCGGGGCGCTGGACGCGCGGCACGTCGACCTCGACGCGGAAATCGCCGCGTCGGCCGGGCGGTCGATCCCCGAGATCTTCGCGGTCGAGGGTGAGGCTGGTTTCCGCGACCGCGAAGCCGCCGCGCTCGCGGCGGTCTGCGCGGCGGATGGCGCGGCGGTCGTGTCGCTGGGCGGCGGTTCGCTGCTGCGCGACGCGAACCGCTGGCTCTGCGAGCGCGCAGGCGAGGTCTTTTGCCTGCGCACGCCGTCCGACGAGGAGCTTCAGCGGCGGCTCGGCACGGCGCCGGGGTCGCGTCCGCTCGGCGACCGCGCCCGTGAGCGCGCGGCGCACTACGCGTCGTTTCCGCTGCGGATCGAGGGATGGTTCGACCTCGGCAACTCGCTGGTGGTGGTCGGGCGCGGTATCGCGGGCGCGGTGCTCGCGGGCGAGCGCGCGGCGGCGGACGAGACGGTGGCGCGGCTGTATCCCGGGCTGTTCGGCGACGGCGGCGCACGGCTGGTCGCGTCCATTCCCTCCGGCGAGCGCCACAAGAACGTCGGCACCGTCTCTTCGCTCTGGAGCGCGTTTGCCGCGGCGGGGCTGGGGCGGCGCGACCGGGTGGCGGCGGTCGGCGGCGGCGTGACCGGTGACCTGACCGGCTTCGCCGCCGCGACCTGGATGCGTGGGATGGACTGGATCAACGTGCCGACGACGCTGCTTGCGATGGTGGACGCTTCGACCGGCGGCAAGACCGGCTGCGACCTGCCCGAGGGGAAGAATCTCGCGGGCGCGTTCCACTTTCCGCGGCTTGTCGTCGTCGACGCCGACTTTCTCTCCACGCTGCCGGAGGAGCTGCTCGCGGCCGGCAGGGCGGAGATGATCAAGCACGAGGTGATTGCGGGCGTCCGCGCCGGCGAGGGGACGGCGAAGGGCGCCGTTCCGACGGCGGCGGAGATCGCCGCGAACCTGTTGGTGAAGGTCGGCATCGTGAAGGAAGATCCGTTCGAGCGGACGGGGCTCAGGATGAAGCTCAACTGCGGCCACACGGTCGGACACGCGGTGGAGAAGCTCTCTGGCTATGCGCTGGCGCACGGCGCGGCGGTGGCGATTGGCTGCGTCGAGGAGGCGCGCATCGCCGCGGCGCGCGCGCTCGCCCCGGCGGGATGGCCGGCCGAGCTTGCGGCGCGTTTTGCCGCGGCGGGGCTGCCGACGGAGATTCCGCCGGAAATCGACCGCGCCCGCATCGACGAGACAATGAAGGGCGACAAGAAGCGAGCCGGCGACGTCATCGCCTTCGCCCTGCCGTGCGGCTGGGGCAACGTGCGCATCGAGAAGATCGACCTCGGGAAGGAGCCGCTGTTCCGCAGAAAGTACTTGCCTGACTATGCTACACAACGAGTGTTGCGTTGGCTACTGGAAGGCGGGGTATAATATACGTAACATGGCAACAGTAAAAGCACTCTATGTAAAGCCGTATGCGGGAAAACCGCATGTACAGTTTGACGATGGGGAAGTCGCATCGGTGGCAACGCCGAGGCGTGGGTCTCTACTCTACAGGACAGGATGTATTCTCGTCGCTGCTTGCGCGACGGTGCTGGAGGCGCTAGCGGCTGATGGGCACGCGCTGCCGCTCGTCGGCGACGGGGTGGCGGACGACACGGCGGCGATCCAGGCACGGCTTGATTCCGGCGCGCCCTGCGTCTACCTGCCGCCGCCGAAGAGGCACTACCGCATCTCGAAGACGCTCCGCATCGGCTCGGACACCGAGCTGCGGCTCGACCGCTTTACCGTAGTCCGCCTTGCGCCGGGGTCGAACTGCCCGATGATCGAGAACCGGGGCTACGTCGGCGGAAGCGACCGCCGCATCGCGCTCACGGGCGGCATCTGGGACATGGCGAACCTAGACCAGTCGCCAAACCCCCAGCAGCTCTGGCGCTGCACGCCGCCGCGCGCAGGCGGCCTGCCGCCGAAGCACGAGAACGGCTTCTTCTTAGGCATGGCGATGCGCTTCTCGCACGTGGAGGGGATGACCGTGAGGGGCCTGACGATCCGAAACCCGACGTCCTACGGCCTCGCCTTCTGCCGCACGTCCTATTTCCTCGTGGACGACCTCACGTTCGACTACACAACGTGCAACCCGATCTTCCTCAACATGGACGGCGTGCATCTCGACGGCTGGTGCCACCACGCGAAGATCTCGAACCTGCGCGGCACGTGCTTTGACGACATGGTTGCGCTGAACGCGAATGACGGGGTGTGTGCGCAGGAGGAGGGCGACATCACCGACGTCGACATTGACGGGATCTACGCCGACTACTGCCACAGCGCGGTGCGGATGCTCTCGACGGGCGCAAGCCTGAAGCGCGTGACGGTCCGCAATGTCCACGGGAACTTCTACACGTACATGGTTGGCCTGACGCACTACTTCCGGAACCGGAATACGCGCGGCGTCTTTGACGACATCGTGATTCGCGACGCCTTCGCGGCGAAGGCCCTTTCGCCGGAGAACATCGGGACGCACTCGCGCACGAACTTCCCACTCGTCTGGGTCGAGGGCGCGGTGGACGTCGGGCGGCTCACGGTCGAGGGCCTCAGCCGCGACGAGAAGACCGTCCCAGTCGCGACGCTCCGGATTGACGAGCCGGCGACGGTGCGCACGCTGATTGTGCGCGACTGCAAGATGAAGAACGCGCAGGAAATGCCGGTCCCGTTCATGGAGGCAAAGGGGAATGTCGGGAAGGTGACCGTCGAGAACATCGACTTCACGGGCCGCTGGACGCAGACGGGGATAGCCCGAAAGGCCGAGTAGGCCGTGAGAGGGGCGACCCGAATGCGGGAGTCCTGCCGGACAAAGAGGTGAGTCGCAATGCAAACGAACCATAGTAGCGGGGAAAGCGGGAAATCCGCATGTACAGTTTGACGATGGGGAAGTCGCATCGGTGGCAACGCCGAGGTATACGGGCAAATGAGGGGAAGGGAATGGCTGAGGCCCTGCCACGCAAGGTGTCCGCTCTATTGGATAGCAGTGTTGGAACACGAAAGAAAAGGAGGATGCAAATGAGAAGTATGTTGCCGGCGCTGGCCGCGCTGGCTTTGTCCGCAGGCACGGGGCTTGCGGCCGACTATCGCGACTGGAAGGGCGCCCGAGTGGCTTTTCTCGGTGACTCGATCACCGACAGGCGGCACATCGGCTGCGAGACGAACTACTGGGGCTTTCTCTCGGAGCGCATGGGCCTGCGCGCGTTCGTCTACGGGATCAACGGGAATCAGATGAGCGACATTCCCCGTCAGGTCGAGGCCGCGCAGGCGGAGATGGGCGACGACGTCGACGCCGTCTTCGTCTTCGCCGGCACCAACGACTACAACGCCGACGTGCCCATGGGCGGGTTCTTCGCCGAGGCCGAGGTCGCCGTGCGCAAGAATGCGGCTACGAATACGCTGCGCAGGCGGACGCCGCTGACCGACGGCGGTACTTTCTGCGGGCGGCTGAACGCGGCGCTCTGCAAGGTTAAGACGGCGTTCCCGCAGGCCCAGGTTGTCCTGCTGACACCGCTCCACCGCGGCTTCGCGCAGTTCGGCGAGCAGAACGTACAGCCGGACGAGGCGTACGCCAACGCCTGCGGCCTCTACATCGATGACTACGTGCGGGCGGTCAGGGAGGCGGGCTCCTATTGGAGCGTGCCGGTCATCGACCTCCATGCGGAGTGCGGGATGCTGCCGAGGCGACCCGAATACGACGCCTGCGTGGCCAATCCGGTCCACGACCGGCTGCACCCTTCCACCCTCGGGCACGAGCGGCTTGCCCGGGTGATTGAAATGCGGCTGCGGGCGATGCCGTCTAACTTCCGCCAAAACCGCAAGTAGCCAAAACACAAAAACTACGGCGGTGGCGGACTGTCCCCTCTTGAGCGCGGGCGAGATGACGTCGTTCATTGCCTTGACTTTCTTCATTTCTCGGCTGTCCGAAAGTAAACTTGGGTCCCCTCCCCGGGGAGGGGAGGTATCATCCTTCCCTCAATAACAGCCAGTTAAACTACCACTAAAATCAAGTTTACTTCTCGAAGCGGCGCTCTTGTTTTGTAATCTCTGTTTAGACGAAACTCCAGTTGCATCGTATATCGTAATTATGATAAAATTCTGATCACCATCGCTGCGGTGGACATTGCGGCAGGTGATTACCGAATCCGGAACACAGGAGGGCAAGGCATGAAATACGTCATCATCGGCGGCGTGGCCGCAGGGGCAAGCGCTGCAGCACGGCTGCGGAGGCTCGACGAACAGGCGGAGATCGTCCTCCTCGAAAAGGGAAGCGACATTTCCTATGCCAACTGCGGGCTGCCGTACCACATCGGCGGCGTGATCGCCGCCCGTGCGCGGCTGTCGGTGATGCCGCCCGCCAAGTTCGCCTCCTGGTTCAACGTCGACGTCCGCACGAACTGCGAGGCGACCGCGATCGACCGCGCGAAGAAGGAAGTCGAGGTCCGCACGGCGGACGGGACCTCGCGCCTCGCCTACGACAAGCTGCTGATCGCGACCGGCGCGACGCCCGTCGGCGACTCCTACACGGACGCGACGCATCCGCACGTGGCGCACCTCTGGACGCTCGCCGACATGGACCGCGTCATGGCGAAGCTCGGGGCGGCAAGGCGTGTCCTCGTGGTCGGCGCGGGGTTCGTGGGCCTCGAACTCGCCGAGAACCTGCATCATCGCGGTCTCGCCGTCACCGTCGTCCAGCGCGGCGGACACGTCCTGCCGACGATGGATGCCGAGATGGCCGAGCCGCTGGCGGACGAGCTCCGCGGCGCGGGGATCGACCTCCGGTTTGGACGCGTCGTCTCCGATTTCGTGGAGAAGCCGGACGGCGTGGAGGCGGTGCTGGACGATGGCACGCGCCTCGCCGTCGATCTCGCCGTGGTCTCGACGGGCGTTCGTCCGCGCTCCGAGCTCGCCAAGTCCGCCGGGCTTGAGATCGGTCCGCGCGGGCACATTGTCGTCGACGAAGGGCTCCGCACGAGCGATCCGGACATCTACGCCGCGGGCGACGTGATTGAGGTGTGCGATCCCGTGTTCGGCGGCAAGACGGCAATCGCGCTGGCGGGACCGGCCAGCAAGCAGGGACGCATTGCCGCGGACAACATGGCGGGCGGCGCAAGCGTCTACCGGGGCACCTTCGGGACGAGCGTCGTCAAGGTCGGCGAACTGACTGCGGCAGGCGTCGGCTGGACCGAGGCGAGGCTCAAGGCCGAGAATCGCGACTATCGGAAGATCTACATCCATCCGTCGTCCGGCGCGGGCTACTATCCCGGTGCGGCGCGGCTCAGCATGAAGCTCCTCTTCGGCTCGGACGGCACGATCTACGGGGCGCAGATCGTCGGCGCGAAAGGCGTCGACAAACGGATCGACACGATCGCCGAGGCGATGCGCGTGAAGCTCAAGGCCCCGCAGCTCGGCGAACTCGAGCTCGCCTACGCGCCGCCGTACAGCTCGGCGAAGGACCCGGTGAACTTCCTCGGCTTCGTCGCGGAGAACGTCCTTACCGGCAAGAGCGACGTCGTCGCGCCGGACACGCTCCCGGCGGACGCGCAGGTCATCGACGTGCGCGAACCGTCCGAAAACGAGATGGGGGCGATCCCCGGCGCGATCAACATTCCGCTCGGGAGCCTGCGCGCGAGGCTGAACGAACTCGACCGGGCGAAGACCTACGTGATGTGCTGCGCGGTGGGGCTGCGCGGCTACCTCGCCGAGCGTATCCTCAAGCAGAACGGCTTCAAGGCGTACAACCTCTCCGGCGGCTGGGCGACCTGGCGGCTGTTTCATCCGGAACGGGAAGAGGGTCAGACTCTTCTCGACCCCCAAGTCACCCCTGCGCAAACCCGGTCTGTCCGCTTCGCGAACTGAAAGCGAACGTGTTCTTTTGTGAATGCCCGTGGGATAAGAATCTCCGCTAATCGTGTCTTTCAATCCCCACATGGCGAAGACCGACAGGAGAAGGGTCTGCCAAGGCGGACTCAACCCAAAGGGAATGATTGAGACAGGCGTCGGGGGACTTGTCGGAGCCGAAAATCGGACGGACGGACGTGATGACGTCAATTTCAAGGGGCAACCGCCTCCCGACAAGATCTTGCGGAATATCCCACACAAACGGCGCCCAGCCGCGCACGCCCAGATCACGTCCACCATAACGGACACGCACGACCGCCCCGCCGCCATCCACGGAGAGGCTTTCGCCGTGCGCAAACGCCGTCTCGGCGATATATGTCGCCGTCCCGGCGAAAGAACCGAGGCCCTGCTCCGCCAGGGAACCGGTGCCGACATGCGTCGGAACGGCCGAAAGCCGGCCCGGAACGCGTTCGGCGAAGTCTCCGACCATCCAAAGAACCGGATAGAACATCTTGCCGTCCCGCCCGCCGGAGAGGACCAGGAGATGCTCGCCAGCCGCCAAGTCCATCGGCTTCGTCTCGCGGCAGATTTCGTTGAAGGAATAGACGAGAGACGTCGCCGGCTCGGAGAAATCGAGCGGTTGGCCGTCGAGCGTGACCGAAAGACGCTCCTTTCCCACCGTGCGCAAGACGAAGCGGATTCCCTTCAGGTCCGTCTCCAGCGCGACCTTCGCCGAGTTGTCCGGCTGGTCGCGCCGTTGATTCCCGGCCTTGGCCTTTGGCCCCGTCTCCCAAGGCATGTTGGCGACAAACCCGACATTTGACGTCCAAAACCAGACGCGGCGGCGGGACGGACCGTCCAGCTTCAGCCGCCATCCGTCCGCCGCGTCGGGGCGGAGATCGCGGCATGCAGATGCGGGAGACGGCGTATCGGACTGCCGGCCGTCTTTCGTCTCGATTGTCACGGAACATGCCGCGACATCGACCGTGACGCGCGAGCCGTCGAGATAGTCCCGGACAATCCGCCCGGGCGTCCGCCGCCGTCCGAGGCGACGCTCGGCCCAAGCGACGGCCTCCTCGCCCACCGCAAGCCGCGCCCCGGTCGCACGATCCACAAGATTCGTCCCTTGCCAGTCGAGGACGTGCGGCAGACGGGTCGGCTCATCCTCCTCGATCAACAGGTAGTTGAACCCGTTCCAAGAGAGCAGACGACAGAGCCCCGCCAGATCCGGTGCCGGGCTCTTCGCAAGCGCACAAGCGCCAAATGTCCGCTGAGGATAGACGACAGCGAGCGCACACACCTGCGGCTTGCTCGCCCAGGCGGCCGCCTTCCGGGCCTCCGCGTGCAAGAGGGCCGACTCGCCAAACCACGGCTGGGCCGGCGAGGTGAACATCGCCCACGAATCCTTGAACTCGAAGCGCGTGGCACGCTGGTGGTAGAGGGCCTGGAAATAGGTGTCGATGCCGAATAGCGCCGCAAGCCAGTATTGGCGACGCATCATCGCGAACGTGATGTCACACGGCCCAAGACCGAAAAGCTCAGCAGACCCCGGACGGCCGCGATGCCATGCCGCAGACTGCCCTAACGCCAGGGTAAGCCACTCGTAGTGCGGTCCGACATTCGAAAAGATGAGATCGATCCCGGGTTTCGTCAGCCCTTTCAGCGTCCGCAGCGGCAGTCCGTTCACCCGCGCACACCCCACGGGATAGTCTTCCGAAACGAGATGCCCGGTCGAGACGAGACCGTTTGAGGTGCAGAACGCCGCAATACGGTCGAAATAGGACTGCCGATAGCGCATCGAGCGAAGAGCCGTCCAGACGCGCAACACCTCGCCCGTCGCAAGAGTTCCCTTCCGAAACTCCTCCTGACAGTCGGCACGAAACGAGCGTCCGCCTGTTGCCGACGCGTAATCGTCTTCCATTGAACTCCAGCAAGGGAGGGCCAAGACCTCGTTTTTGGGCCGCTTGAGACGCCACGCGCTTGAGCAGTGCCCCGGCTCGTCCGTGAAGAAGCCTCGAATCACGGTCCCCATGTCGCTTCCGAAGCGACGTGCATAGGCACGGTGCGTCAAGTCGAGAAAACGCTCCGCGCTTTCGGGCTCCAGATTGTTCGTGTCGAGGCAGTAGTTGTCGACGTTCATCTCGCGGCTGACGAGAAACTGCCACGACACGTCGCCTGCCGCGTTCGTGACGGCGACCAGTTCGCGGTAGAGGCAGTTCTCATTCTCCGCCGGGACCCGCCCGCGTGCCGTTCCGCTCGGCCAGTTGAACTCGTCGTAAAGCCAGACCTTGAGGCCGAGCCGCCGCGCTTCATCCAGAAACCAGCCCATCATCCGGAAGAAGTCCTCGCCCAGATAGTCGTAGTCGAGGCCCGTCGAGGGATAGGGCATGAACTGATCGTAACCGTTCGCATGGAGCGTCCGCACGATCTCCCGGATCTCTGCCTCGGTCGGCTTGCCGTTCGGAATGACAAACGGGACGATCGGCGACAGCGGCTCGTCCGCCCGCGCAGACGCGGACGAGGCCAGCAGGGCCAACGTCGCCAGCCCGATGGCGAGCGTGCGCCGCATCCACACGATCAGGACATCTTCGCCCCGTCCGCCCGTCGTTTCTGTTCCGTTCAGTTCGTTCCAGTCATTAGAAGTATTCATAACGCCCCATATTATAGAGGTAATTGAAAAACCCTCCTCGGTTGAACTTTCCGGCTACCTCGGCGTTTGATGTCCGCGCATCACGTCAACCAATTCAAGCCCCGCAAACGATGCGAATTGTACCAAAAGCCATGCGCTTGCGTCAATGGGGGTGGTAATTTCACACGGATTACAAATACCCCCGTCGTCTCGGCTGCGCCGAGCCGCCGTGGACATTTGTAAGCGGTTTTGCGCGACGAGACCCTGCCGCACAGCCTGTTCAAGGCATGACAAGCCACCCGACGGGATGCCGACGGGGACAG
>SFPL01000081.1 GCA_004551905.1 Lentisphaeraceae bacterium | reverse complement strand
GTAGGCCGCCGTCCGCCACATCACCGGCTTCTCTGGCTTGTGGTTGCGTTCGTGGTAACGTCCCTCGAACATCGTGCCATGATGGTCGCGCCGAGCGTTGAACGACATCGTGAAATGCTGCTTGTACGTGCGCATGAACTCCTCGACCCGGCGCAGCAGCTTAATCGCCCGCGTCTTCTCGTCGTCATCGAGAAAAACGCCTGATGTGCACCACGCATAGCGCCTCGCTTCGCGAGCAGCCTAACGGCTGGTGGATATAGCCGGCTAATCAGGTGGTAGCATCGGCCATTCTCTATAAACCTCGTCTTCCGCATGTCGAGCAGTGTATCATATAATCGATTACTATGTCAATACTACTATGTCAATAAGCTCTGACCCTTCCTTCGGTTCTCGCGGATGCGGGCGAGGTTCAGATGAACAACGTGTTGTTGCTCTTCTTCGCGAGCTCCGCGAAGGCGGCGACCCCCGCCACCTCGTCCACCTCGTCGATCAGCTCCTCACGGGTGAGGCCCATCACGCCCATCGCCATGTCGCAGGCGATGAAACGGACCCCGGCCTCCTTTGCGGACTTCATGAGCGACGGCAGGGACATGATCCGCTGCCGCTTCATGACGTCCTTCATCATCGCCGTACCGAGTCCGAGCATGTTCATCTTCGAGAGCGCCAGCCGCTCCGCGCCCGTCGGCAGCATCCATCCGAACATCCGCGAAACGAAGCTCTTGGCGACAGACGGGGCCGGACGCTTCCGCAGCACGGAAAGTCCCCAGAACGTAAAGAAGATGCCGACCTCCGCCCCGGATGCCGCAAGGCCGTTCGCGAGAATCATCGCCGCCAGCGCCTTGTCGAGATCGTTGCTGAAGAGGACGATGGCTACAGAGTGGGGAGACGAAGGTGTAGGTGAAAGGTGTAGGTGTAGAGCGGAAGGCGATCCTTTGGTTAGTGTCGCCGACAGTTCGCCGCCCTGCTTCGACAGATCGGAAATGGCACAGTCATTCGCCGCACACCATCGCTTGAGGTCTCCCTCGAAGGTCGCGTCCGCCAGCACCCTGAACGACACGCCTTCCGCAGCATCCTTGAAAGCCGCCTTGAGCTGGACGACGGGACCGGGACACGGCAGCTGACGGAGGTCGATGGTTGAAACCGAGTTGGAGTTTTGAGGTGGAGTTGGAGAATGGGATCGACCACCATTGTTGACCTCGACCTCTAACCTTGGCCTTGTTTCTTCTGCTGGATGGAACATCCGCCAGGTCGCCCAGCCTCCGGAAAGGTTGTACGCCTTGAAGCCGTTCTGCTTGAGGATCCGTTCGGCGAGATAGCCGCGCAAGCCAACGGCACAGCACGTCACGTAAGTCCGCGCCTTGTCGAGTTCGCCGAGCCGTGAGCGCAAGTCGCCGAGGCGGATGTTGATCGCGCCGGGAATCGTCCCCATCTCGTTCTCCGCCGGTTCGCGCACGTCGAGGATCTGCGCTCCCTCCGGCAAGGTGTCGGGCGCGACCACGTCGCTCTTGCCCGTCAGCACGTTCTCGGCGACGAAGCCGAGGAAATTGACGGGATCCTTCGCCGAGCTGTACGGCGGCGCGTAGGCGAGTTCGAGTTCGCCGAGCTGCGGGGCCTTGAGACCCGTGCGCATCGCGACGGCAATCGTGTCGATGCGCTTGTCCACGCCTTTCGCACCGACGATCTGGGCTCCGAAGATCGTTCCATCGTCCCCAAAGATCAGCTTCATGTTGAGCCGCACGGCCCCCGGATAGTAGCCCGCCCCCGAGGACGGATGAATGTAGATCTTGCGATAGGGACGCTTCGCCGCCCGAAGCCGGGCCTCGGTCCAGCCGATCCCTGCAGCCGTCAACTCGCCTACCTTGACGACGCTCGCCCCGTATGTGCCGCGATAGACTGATGCGCCGCCCGCCATGTTGTCCGCCGCAATGCGCCCCTGCTTGTTGGCTGGGCCTGCAAGGGCTATCGCGGTCTGCCCGCCGAAAACGGGGTCGACGACCTCGATGACGTCACCCGCCGCGTAGATGTCGGGATCGCTCGTGCGCAGATGCTCGTCCACGACGATGTGCCCACGCGGTCCGAGGGCGAGTCCGGCTGCCTTGGCCAGCTCGGAACGCGGCCTCACACCGGTCGAGACGATTGCGAGATCCGCCGCCAGCCGTTCGCCGTCGTCGAGGACCGCCTCCACGCCGTCGGGACTCTCCACGAAATCGGCGACCGTCCGTCCGAAGCGGATGTCGATTCCCATGCCGCGCAGCTCCGCCGCGAGCGGCTGCGCCATTTCGGCATCCATCGTCGGCAGCACGTGTTCGCCGCGCTGCACGACCGTCACATCAAGTCCGCGCTGGCGCAGGTTCTCCGCGACTTCAAGTCCGATGAACCCCGCGCCGACGACAATCACACGTCCTGGTAGGGCGCCTCGGCCCGCGACCGACGACAACTTGCCCATGACGCGATCCATGTCGGCAAGCGTCCAAAGATGCGCGACATGCGGATGGGTCGTGTCCGTGTAGGCGTCGCCGACCGGCATCGAGCCGGTGGCGATCAACAGCTTGTCGTAGGCAAGGCGCGAGGTCCCGTCCGCCGTGCGGATCTCGACTTCCTTCTTCGCGCGGTCGATCGCGGTCGCCTCGCAGTTCGTGCGCACGCCGACATTGAACCACGCGGCGAATTTCGCGGGCGGCATCACCGAGAGCCGCGCGCGGTCCTTGATCACGCCGCCGACGTGGTACGGGAGCCCGCAGTTCGCATAGGAGATCTCGCTTCCCTTCTCGAGAAGGACGATCTCCGCCTGTTCGTCGAGCCGCCGCAGCCGTGCCGCAGCGCTCGCCCCCGCCGCCACACCACCGATGATGACGTATTTCATTTGGACCCTCCTTTAGTCGCCTCGCCCACGGGAATCTTGTTTCCCACTTCGTCAACCCGAACGAACGTGATGTCCGTATGGAAGACATGCTCCTCTCCCGTTGCCTCGATATCGCGCCGGTAGACGTCGACATGATAGGTGACGGAGGTCGTGCCGATGCGTTTGCGCTCGGACTCGAACCGCAGCACGGCACGGGGATGAACGCTCTTCCTGAACGTCACCTCGCTCATGGCGACCGTCACGAAGCGGTAGCCCGGATAGTCGTTCGAGACGCCAATCCAGGCGACCTCGTCGATCCACATCAGCATCTTGCCGCCGAAGAGAAAACCGTAGTGGTTCATGTCCTCGGGCATCACCAGCTTGTACGTCGTCATAGTCCCTCCATCATCCGTTGCAATATCATAACCAACAGGAACCCCGCCAGCAGCGCGAATGTTGCGCCTTTCTCAAACCCGTGTGAATGGGTCTCGGGTATCATCTCGTCTGAAATCACGTAAAGCATCGCCCCGCCAGCCGCCGCCAGCGCGAACGGGAGAAGGGACGCGAAAACGGACACCAACAACGCGCCGAGCAGCACCGAGACCATGCTGATCGCGGCAATCGCGAGCGACAGTCCGATGACGCGCCGTGACGTGACGCCGATGGCGAAAAGCGGCGCGACGATGACGACCGCTTCCGGGATATTCTGTATGGAAATCGCACCGGCGACCGTCAGCACGTCGCCGGTCACCCCCGTGCCGAAGCTCACGCCGGTGGCAAGCCCCTCCGGGATCTTGTGGAGCGCAATCGCCGAAACGAAGAGAAGCGTCTTGCCAATCGAGCGGTTGTTGCGGTGCTCCTCGGCGTCGAGACCGGCCAGACGATGGAGGTGCGGAACGATCCGGTCGAGCACGCTGATGAACGCCGCGCCTGTCACCGCGCCCGCAACGGCGAGCGCGAGATTCGTCGCCCCCGCGACGGCAAACGCCGGAGCCAGCAGGCCCAGCACCGACGCCGCCAGCATGACACCCGCCGCGAACCCCAGCACGGCGTCATTGAAACGATGGGGTATTCGGCGGACGAGCAGTCCGCCGAATACACCGAGGACGGTCGAGCCGCCCACTGAAATCAGAACGAGCAGAAGAACCGTGCTCATTCGGCCTCCGCCTGAAATCAGAAGTTGTTTTGCTCGAGCTGGAAGTACGCCTTCGGATGATCGCACACGGGGCACTTCTCGGGCGCTTCCGCGCTCTCGACGATGGCTCCGCAGTTGCGGCACTGCCACTTGTTCTCGCCGACGCGCACCCAGACCTCGCCGGTCTCAATGTTCTTCGCGAGCTTGCGGTAGCGCTCCTCGTGATGCGCCTCGACCTCCGCGACCTTGCGGAACTTGAAGGCGATGTCGGTGAATCCCTCGGCCTCGGCCTCGTCAGCCATGCGCTTGTACATGTCGGTCCACTCCTCATGCTCGCCAGCTGCGGCGGCGAGGAGATTCTCCGTCGTCGAGCCGATGCCCGCAAAGAGCTTGAACCACATCTTGGCGTGTTCCTTCTCGTTCAGCGCCGTCTCCTGGAAGATGGCCGCGATCTGCTCGTAGCCCTCTTTCTTCGCCTTCGAGGCGAAGTAGTCGTACTTGTTACGCGCCTGGCTCTCGCCCGCAAACGCGGCCATGAGGTTGGCTTCTGTCTTCGATCCTTTGAATTCCATTTTAGTTTTTCCTTTCTTTGGTCCCGCCAGCCATTAGCCATCGCAACACTCGCTGCGCAGACCATGCTGGCAAGTACTTCCTTGAGTACATTGCATAGTATAACAGAAAACGATTGGGCCTGTAAATGGGCTTCAGAAGTATAAGGATAACGCCTGACAGTTTCAACTCCACCGCTGAAGCCCGCTTAAGCAACCCTCACGCGCTATCACGAACAAGCCAGCGTTGCGCTGGAAACTCGCGCGCGCGCCCAAATAATCTACAAAAGAGACAGAATCATTAACAACGAAGTTGTACAAAACATATGCAGAATCTCCATTCTCAAAATCATAGGACAACCATCTCCCAATCGTTGGCTCGTAGTGACGATAATTATAATATACCAAGGCAAGCGCATCATCGGCGTATTCGGAAGAGAAGCGGAAGGGATTGGTAAATGCAAAGTCGCCGAAGGAGAGAATCACTTCGCCGAATGGGGCGTATTCGTAGTGGGCGGAGATGGAGCCGTCGGCGGAGGAGACAAGTTCAGAGACGTTTTTGTTGCCATCAATGGCATAGAATTGAGGCTGGGCGTTGGGCTGATAGAACGCAAGCGGACGTGTTGCGACTGATTCGGTTGGATCCCAGGTGAAGCGGTCGGCGACGGAGGTGCCGTCTGGCTGCCAACGGTTGCGGGCGATGCAGACATAGTTGTCGTATGTGAAACGGTCAAGGTGGTTGGTCGTGCCGTTGGCGGCAACTTCAAGATACTCCCTGCGGCGACCTTGGTGGTCGAAAGACATTGAGACACGTGTTTGAGTGTTTGAGGTGAGAGTGTTTGAGTCGGTTGCGACGCGCTCCCAGAGAACCGGGCGGTTCTCGCCGTTGTAGGTGACGCGCCAGGTGCCGGTCTTGGTGGTGACTAGCGTCTGGTTGCCGTCGTCGTCGTACTCGAAGGTCTGCGGGGACTTGGCGATGTGGACGCGGCTCGTCACGGACGCGACTTCGTCCGGACCGTTGGTTGGCGACGCGAGCGCGGCGGTGGTGCGTCGTACTGGCGCGCGCCGCCACCTTCTGCTTGCACGCAGCGCGGCGGAGACGGCGAACGGCGCTATGTGGCTTATACGCATGGTGTTGCTCGGTCTCACTACCGCGTATTATACCATATCCGCCGCGATGAGATTATGGTGCGGATGAAATCAAATCCGCCGCGCAAACTGCTGTGGCTTCCAGAAGTAAACCCTCTTTTCCGAAGCGTTTACTATCTGTAATTATTACCTCTTCTTGATGGAGGTGGTCTTTCTTCCACTACCCTCCCCGGGGAGGGGACGCGCGTTTAGTTTCAGAATTCGGTAGAATCC
>SFPL01000080.1 GCA_004551905.1 Lentisphaeraceae bacterium | reverse complement strand
TGGTTTTCCCTTCCTTCCTCCTTCCCCCGCACCCCTATTCTCCTTGCTACCTTTTCCTTGCGCTGACGCGCAATGGAACGAAAATCTTCACCCTTAGACATGGCACGAAAATTTCAGTCGAAATTTACAGTTGCTGACCCTCTTAGGCCACAAAGATTATTTCGAAGAACGTTTCGATTTGGCGGAGAGGCTGGCACGGAAGGCGGTCGGGGTCGTGCCGGTCTGCTTGCGGAAGTTGAGGGTGAAGAACGAGGGCGAGCTGAAGCCGGTTCGCTTGGCGATTTGGGTGGCAGTCAGGTCGGGCTGTGAGCGGAGAAGGTTCTTCGCGAGGGCAATCCGTTCGCGTACGATATAGTCGGCGGGCGTCAGACCGATTTCGGTGCGAAAGAGCGCGAAGAACCGGCTGCGGCCGTAGCCCGACTTCGCGACAAGCTGCTCGGAGGAGATGTCTTCGGTTAGGTGCTGGTTGATCCACTGGCAGATGTTGTCCATCAGCCGGTTGTCGTGGGGCATCGGGCTGTCCGTCTCCAGCGCCGCCTTCGTTTCGGCGAGCAGCAGCTCGGAGAGGGTGCGCAGGCGAAGGCGGGAGGTGAGGTCGTCGGGTTTGAACGCGATCATTGCCTCGCGCAGCGTGCGCAGGCACTTGAGGACATCGGGCGTGAGGGGGCGGAGGACGAGCGTCTTCGTCGCCAGCGTGTCGAGGATCTCGCGAAGCTCGTCGGGCGAGAATGACGAACTGCGGGCGAATTTCCCGGAGAAGGGCTCGAGGATGACACCGAGCCGGAAGGAGGGCGTGCCAGTCTCGCCGGCCGCACGGTGCGCGCGCCCGGCGGGGATGATGACAAAGTGTCCGCCGTGCACCGAGAGCGGCTTGCGGCTGTTCCTGATCTCCCAGGTGAATCGACCGCGCAGCACATAGTGGATTTCCAGCCCCTCGTGCGTGTTCCACGCGATGCGGTGCGCCTCGCTGTCGTCGATGAGCCCGAGCCGCCTAACGAGCGGCAGGTCAAAACGGATGCCCTTGATGTGTGTCATGCAGGAGATTATACCATAAGTGGACGGCGTCTGGTGGGCGATTTTGTCCACTGCACCAAATTGACAGGTTGGTTGTGCTATAATTCAGAATGAAATTGGGGATAGGTTTCCCCGAAAGGTGTACGGCATGAAAAAACTGATCAGATATTGTTGTTGTCTCGCGGCCGCAGTTGCGGTGTTCGGCGATGGGAGGTCCGATGTCATTGTCGGCAACCTTGTTCAAAATGGATCGTTCGAGGAGGGGTCGTTCCTGCCGAGCGGCACTTACGGCTCTCCAACTACGCCGGACGCCGTCATGCCGACGGGATGGACGTTCTCCAACGTCGGCATCGCCACTCCGAATGATACCACATATCACCAGAAAGGCGCAAAGGCGTCACCGTACAGCTACTGGTGTGCGTTCATGCCTCATGATTCGAGTTTAAGCCCGTCCGCCAAGCAGACGGTCGTCTTTCCCGAAGCTGGCTCCTATACCTTGGAGATGTCGCTTACGCTAGCGTCGACGCTCTATTGGACAGCGGCGACAATCCAGGCCTATCTGGGCGAAACGTATCTCGGCGAATTCAACAATCCCTCCGGTGGATATGCGCGGAAGTCGATTGTGTTTGAAGTGGCGGAAGATCAGGTTGGCAAGGAGATCGAGCTGATCTTCACGCGCGGAGCCGGTCGCTTGAGTTTTGATGATGTTGCGCTTTACCGTACGCCGAACTTCACGGTTGACTGCGAGGCGACGGGGTATCAGAAGAGCGGTGGTGCAACGCCTCGTATTCAGGTCTTCGACGAGAACGGCGTCCTGGCCGACCCCGCGAACTATCAGGTCGTATACGACCACAATGTGGAGGTCGGGCCGGCGACTGTTGGCGTTCAGGGCATTGGCGGCGGACTGCACGGTTCGGTCCAGAAGTCGTTCAATGTCGTGAAGACGGTTCGTGTGACGGCGGATGCGAAACCGGGGAGAAACGGTCTGTCGTGGACGGACGGCGAGGGCGAAGATGGTCCGATGCCGCTGGATGAGGCACTGACCAACCTGCCGTCGGGAGTCGTCCTCCTCCTGAAGGAGGGCGCGTATCGTCCGTCCGTGACACTTGAGTTCTCCACGGCTACGTTGCGCGGCGGTTACTCGGGAACGGACGACTTCACGTTTGCGTCATCCAATTCGGTCTCCGTCGTCGACGGTCAGCACTCGCTGGATGTGATCGCGACGTTTGCCTTCTCCGGCGGCGGCACGGGCGTCGTCGAGCGGATGGAATTCGCCAATGCCGCGCTTCAGGCCGTCAAGAAGGGCATTGGCCAGTATGAGCGCGGAGGGCGGATGGAGTTCCGCTCCTGCCGGTTCATCGGCAATGGCCTTGACAAGGAGCAGACGCAGGGCGGCCGGGCGATCCGCAACTGGAATTACCAGAGCGACAATTCGTCTGAACTCCTTTGCTCGAATTGCGTTTTCGCCGGCAACGCCGCGGTCCACCCCAGCACGGGTCAGTGGACGCCAAATTGGACGGGCTATGGTGCCGTGTATGCGAATAACATGGCGAAGGTGGAAATCACCGATTGTACGTTTACGACGAACGGCGTCGCCTGGTCCGTTCCGCTGGGCAATAACTGGACGAGTCAGGGCGGTGCGGCGCTCTATGTGCATAGCAAGGCCATTTCGCTCACAGGATGTCGCTTCGTCGCCAACCGCGGTCTCGGCACCAAGAATGACGCCGGGCACGGCATTGTCGTATTGGAAAACAACGGGACGGCGCCCTGGTCGTGCGGCGTCACCAATTGCCTTTTCGTCGCCAACGAGGCGCCGGGCGCGACGTCCTCGACCAAGTCCGGTGCGTTGGTCATCAATGCCGCGAACGCAGCCGCGGAGTCGTCGGTGGAGAACTGCACCTTCGCCTACAACATCATCAACTCGACGACGGGCTCGGCGGGCCTGTCGGTCCTGAGCGGCAAGGCCCTGATTCGGAACTCAATCTTCTACGGAAACCGGCAGATGACGTCCGCACTCAAGGGCTGCGACCTCTATCTCTCGGATGCCAACGCGACGGCCGAGGCCGTTTACTCGCTCTTTACGGGGACCGGCGAAAAATATGTCGCTTCGACGACGTCTGGCGCGCTGACGCTGGGCGAAGGCGTGCGCGAGGGCGACCCGAAGTTCGTGACGGACCTCGACACCTTCAACGCGCTTGTTTCGGTCGTGAAGTTCGGCAACACGAACGGCACGCTGGCGTTCGAGCCGGACGACGCGACGCTCGCTGCTGTGATGGCGATTGACGTCCACGCCGGCTCCGACGCCGCGCCGACGATTGACACGGGCGACCCTGATTCTGACTATTCGAACGAACCGAATCCAAACGGAGGGCGCGTGAACATGGGTGCCTACGGCAACACGCCCGAGGCGCACACGACCGCCGCCGTCCAGCCGGAGATCGTCGACGGCTCCTTGGCGGTGACCTTTCCCTATGAAACGTCGCAGCCGCGGGTTTCCTTCCGTCTGGGCGGCGAAGGGGACTACAGCGCGGATGCGGAGATCCTCTGGACGACGAATGGCACGGACTGGGTCAGCTGCGAAACGCTCTGGGCGCTTGCGAACGGGGATGTCGTCGACAAAGACCTCCCAATTTGCTTCGTGCAGGGAAGCGACCTGCAGATCAAGGTGTCGGTTTCGGCCAGCGGCGCAGAGGCGCGCGTTGCCGCGATGTCGACAAAGGTCACGTATCCGTGTCCGCCCTCCTATGGAAAGGGCGGCGGCGAGGGCATCCTTCACGTGCATGCGGGCGCGACGGGCGACGGTTCGGGGCGCGACTGGTTCAACGCGAAGAGGACCATGCCAGCCGACACGGCCTCGCTGCCCTCTGGCACGGAGGAGGTCTGGGTCGCCGCCGATTCGGGCGATCTCGTCAAGGGTGTCACCTACCAGTTCACGAGCCCGATCGCGATCCGCGGCGGCTTCGCGTGCTCCGAATGCAGCGCGTCCGAGCGCGCACCGGGTGCGATGACGCTGTTGGACGGCGAAGACACCATTTCGACATGCCTCCAGTTCTACCAGACGGACACGGTTTCGATCTTTACGAAAATCACGCTTGACGGCTTTGACTTTGCCCGTGCCCTGACGTGTGGACTTTCTTGTCGCATCAGGTCGGGCGGCGAAGTGGACGTGCTCAACTGCGCGTTCACGGCGAACGGACTTCTCGGTCGCGGATGGCACTATAAGAATGGTGGCCGTGCGGTCACGGCCTGTGCGTCTAAGTGGGATGGCGGCGGCACCTTCGTCTGCTCGAACTGCACGTTCCGCGGGAACGCGGCGTTCATGACGGGTAACGTGGACTGGCAACCAAATCATGGCGGTCGCGCGGCGGTCATGGTCGACTCGTTGAAGAGCGCGACGTTTGCGGACTGCACGTTCACGACCAACGGTGTCGCCTGGAAGAAGCCGATCGGCGCGATGGACATCAACAGCATGGGCGGCGGCGCGGCGCTTTATGCGACGGAAACGCCGATTTCGCTGACGCGGTGCGAGTTCCGGGCGAACCGCGGCATTGCGGGGGATGACCAATATGAGCGCGCCATCATCGCCCTCGCCAACACGGTGTCGTCACGTCTGTGGACCTGCGGCATCACCAACTGCCTGTTCGTCGGCAATGAGCTGCCGAGCCAGAGCGAAAAGTTTACCTCGCTGTCGTCGGGTGCGCTGTCGATCAACGATGAGACGCGACAGAGGACGGCGGAGATCGTGAACTGCACGTTTGCCTACAATATCGCCAACGCGACCACCGGTGCGGCAGGACTTTCGGTGAAGGCGGGAGACGTCAAGGTGCGGAACGCGGTCTTCTACGGCAACCGCCAGATTTCGGCTGCGACCCAGGGCAGCGACATCTTCGTAACGAAGGCGGGGGCGTCGGCCGACGTCGATTACTCGTTCGTGACGTCCCTTGAGGAGGCGAATGTCGCAGCGGTGGAGGACGCGACGCTGACATTTGGCGACAACATGAAGACCGGCAATCCGAAGTTCACTACGCCGATCGCCGCATTCGATTCGCTCGTCTCGGTCACGAACATCAACAAAACGGCCACCCTTGCGTTCCAGCCGGACGCCGAGACGCTTGCGGGCGTCATGGCGCTGGATGTCCATGAGAAGCGGAGTTCACTGGCGATTGACACGGGTGATCCGGCGAGCGCGTGGGCGAACGAGCCGAAGCCGAACGGCGGCCGCGTGAACATGGGCGCCTATGGCAATACGTCCGAAGCGGCCCTCTCGCCCAATGGGCAGATGGTCATCGTCCGGTAACCGACAGGGATAATCTGCGAAAGGGAACCCGGGCCGCCGCGCCCGGGTTCCCTTTTTGTTCTAATGAGCCATTCGGCGGGAAATTGCGGTCTAATTATCTCGGGTTTGTCGTATTGACTTCAAGGGCTTCTGGCAGATCAAGGACATCTCCGATTCCTACGTGGTGAACGATGACACTGACGGCTTCACCTCTTCGTCTTTTCGTCCACTGCACCACATTGACAGCGGGTCTGTGGTAGAATACGCGCACATGAAAACGAAGACGATGACAGTGATGGCCGCGGCGGTTCTGCTGGCGGGGATGGCAATGGCGGACGATCCGGACGCGGATGTGCCGAAGTTCGAATACGACGGCGAGATTGAGATCGCCGCGCCGCTCGGGAACGGCTGGGTCGACTCTCCGGACAGAACCGAGGAGATTTCGCTCCAGATGACCTCTGTGCCGAAGAATATCGGAAGCTTCTTCTATCGTCCCAAGGCCGCGAAAACGCCTACCCGTGGCGCGCCGCTGCCAGAGGGGATGATCGGCATGGACGCTACGATGTGCACGCTCGACGATGGGCGTGTTGCGGTCGCCTTCTTGTGCCCCGACGACATGGACGCGACGACGGGCTTCCGGATGAACGTGTGGATCGGACCGTGGGCCTCGCTCAAGGCGAGCTCGACGCGCGGCTTCTACTGCGTCTCCTTCAACCGTCCGCGCGGCAGCGGCGGGACGTGGCTGCCGAAAGACCTCAAGGTGATGGACGCGAAGTTCCGCGCGCTCGCGGAGCGTCGGGCGAAGGATGACGGCAAGTCGGATGATCCGGTGATGGTGGACCTGACGACCGACCTCTCGCGCTTCTCGACGATCCACGAGTCGGAGTACTACGACGCGCACGCCTCGAGCATCATGCTCCCCGACGAGAAGACGATGTTCTGCTTCTGGGATCTTGCGCACGGCGGCCCGACGGGTCCGGCGGCGAAGTCGACGGACGGCGGCCGCACGTGGACGGACATCTCGGGCCAGATTCCCGCAGACTTCCGCAAGTCGCACGACGCGCCGGTCGCGTTTCGGTTCGTCGACCCGAAGACGGGCAAGGCGCGACTTCGCGTATTCGCGGGCTTTGTCGAAGTTGATCCGAAGGATTGGCGCGGGCCGAAGGATCGTCCGCTCGTCGAGGCAATGCCGTCCATCATGAGCGAGGATGACGGCCAGACATGGAAGTATCTGCCGCCGATGGGCCCAGACTTCTGCTGTGTCATCTCGTTCTTCGGCATGGAGCGGCTGCAGGACGGTTCGTATCTCGGCGTCTACCACCGCGGGCCGCAGGCGAACGGCGACGGCAATCCCTTGCACATCCTCAGTTCCGTCTCGCGTGACGGCGGTCTCACGTGGGAGAAGCCGAACCTCGTCGCCCGCAAGGAGGGGTACGAGCTCTGCGAACCGGCGGTCTTCTATTCGCCCGACCAGAAGGAGCTCTGCATGCTCATTCGCGAGAACTCCGGAAAGCATCCCTCGCAGATGTGCTTTTCGAAGGATGAAGGCAAGACATGGAGCGCGATCCAGGACGCGCCGCTCGCGCTCTGGGGGCACCGGCATGTCGTGCAGAAGCTGCACGACGGCCGCTATCTCGTCGTCTTCCGCGACACGAAGAGCTTCATCGGCGGCACGGTTATCGCCTGGGTGGGTCCCTACGAGTCGATCAAGGACGGCACAGGCAGGGGCGGCTACCGCATCAAGCTCTTCCCGAACTACGGGACGGCCTATGACTGCGGCTACCAGGGCATGCACCTCAAGAAAGACGGCGAGATCGTGATCAACACGTACTCGATGTTCCGTCCGTGGGCGAACGCGACGCCCTCGATCGTCTCGATGCACTTCAAGATCGAGGAGGCGGACGCGCTTCTTGCGAAGGCGGTGGAGGATCGGAAGGCGCACTGGGCTGACCAGCTGGCCGCGCTCGACGAGGCGAAGAAGGGGGTTGAGCCCGCGAAGGAGGCGCTGACCCGGACGGCGCATCCCCAGAAGAGGATCGTGCCGTTTGCCGACGAGGTGAAGTCGAAGACCGTAACGCTGCTTACGAAGGCGACGGTCTACGGAACGGTGACGAAGGATGCGGCGAGCAACGGGCTCGGGCAGATGCCGGTTCTGGCGAAGAAGGAAGTCAACGCCCGCGACGGTCTCATCGACGTCGGCAGCATCACCGGGACGAATCTCTCGAATCTCGCGCCGTGGTACGCGCCGGCGTTCACGGCCTACGTCAAATGGGAGGTCGAGAGCGAGAAGGACGGCAAGCGTGTTCTCAGGATTCTCAACGACTTCTACGGCACGGTCTTCGTGAATGGTGGGCAGTTGCCGTCCTCGTACGGCCCGGACGGCTCGCGCGGGATGGGGGCGTTCCTTGGCAATCTCTCGCAGGGCCTGCGACTCACAGTCAATCTCAAGAAGGGCAAGAACGAGATTGTCCTTATGACCTCGCCCGGCTCGGCGGGCCAGTGGCTCTGCGCCGCCGCATTGGAGAACTGATTTGCGTTTCGGTTCACTACCATCCCACTTCGCATGGAATGATCCATTCAGGCGGGATTCACGCAGAGGCGCTGGCGAGGTTTGCGCGTGGCGAGAGGTACTACGACGCGAATATTGATATGCACCCCACGGTGCGCATCGATCCTATCGTGACGCGGCGCGCCGAGTTCCTCGCCCTCACGACCGGGGTGAACGGGGACGCCTTGCCGCAGGCTGGGACGGGGAATAACAATCCGCGGGTCACGGAGCCGTTCTCGCCGGTACTGCTTGCGCTCGACGTGCACGTCCGCTCGGGTTGCCGCTCTGCGGCGATCGACGCGGGCGATCCCGCGGCGGACTGGTCGAACGAGCCGAAGCCGAACGGTGAGCGCCTCAATCTCGGCGCGTACGGCAACACGTCCGAGGCGGCCCGTTCGCCCGGAGGCCTGGTGCTGTTCGTCCAGTAGCCGATGCGGTCGACCGAGTCGTTCACTGACAAGCGGTCGAGAGACCGATTCCCCGCTCTTTGATCTGCTTTTCGTCCACCGCACAAAATTGACAGCGGTTCTGTGGTAAAATACGCGGCATATGAAAACGAGGATGAAAGCAGACAGGAGCGCGGTGGTCGCGCTGGCGGCGCTGGTGGCGTTGCAGACAGGTTGGGCGGCGGATGCCGCGGCGGTTCGGGTGTCCGGCTATTTCTCGGACCACATGGTGCTTCAGCGCGGCGAGGGTACGTCCGTCTGGGGCAAAGCCGCGCCGGGCGCGAAGGTGAAGGTCGCGTTCGCGGGACAGTCGCTGGAGGCGACGGCCGACGCGAAGGGCGATTGGAAGGCGACGTTCGCGAAGCTCGCGGTCTCGAAGGAGAGTCGTGATCTGGTCGTCGGCGAGACGACGTTCCATGACGTACTTGTGGGCGACGTGTGGATCGCGTCGGGACAGTCCAACGCCGAGATGACGTTCGGGATGCTCGGCAACGTCGTCAACCAGAAGGAGGAGATCGCGCGCGCGAAAGACTTCCCGAACGTGCGTTCAATCAAGGTCGAGCGCAGGAGCTCGGCCTGGCCGATTGACTTCGCGCTGAAGACATCCGGCTGGCGGGCGGCCGATGCGGCGACGCTTCCGAAGATCACGGCGATGGGCTACTTCTTCGCGCGGGACGTCAATGCGAAGACGGGCATCCCGATCGGCATTGTCGACGACAACTGGTCGGGGCAGTACATCCAGGAGTTCCTGAGTCCCGCGGCGGCCGAGGCATCGCCGCTCGGCAAGGACATGAAGGCATGGCGGATCAAGGTGGCCGAGTGGCACGAGGCGTATGCGTCGTATATGCGCGGCGAGAAGGAGACTCTCGGGGACGACTTCTGGCCGTCCATCGAGCAGCCGCTCGAAAGCCGCCTCCACAACGGCATGATCCGTCCGATCCGCCACCTGAACCCGGCGGGCGTCCTGTGGTACCAGGGCTGCGCGAACGAGGGGGACGGCCTCGGCTACGAAGTGCTTCTGGACACGCTCATCGCGGACTGGCGCGGGATGTGGGGCAGGGACCTGCCGTTCTACGTCGTGCAGCTCGCGAGCTACACCGCGCCAACGACCGATCCGAAGGGCGGCAACGGCTTCGCCCCGGTGCGCGAGGCGCAGCGGCGCACGGTCGCGAAGACGCCGCGGACGGGTCTGGCGGTCGCGATCGACATCGGCAATGCGAAGAACATCCATCCCGCCAACAAGCAGGACGTCGGCTCGCGCCTTGCGCGGTGGGCGCTCCGCGACGTCTACGGCGAGAAGGACCTGGTGCCGTCCGGTCCGTGGTACAGGTCGGTCGCATTCAAGGGCAATGAGGCGCGGATCTCCTTTGACCATGTCGGTGGCGGACTCGTCGCGGCGGAGAAAGAGCCGGACGGCGCGGGCGTCGCGCCGAAGGTGAAGGACACGAAGTCGCTCAGGGGCTTCGCGGTACAGGCGAAGGACGGGTCGTGGCACTGGGCGGAGGCGACGATCGACGGCGACGAGGTCGTCGTCACGGCGAAGGACGTCGCCGAGCCGGTCGCAGTGCGCTACGCCTATCGCGCGAATCCCATGGGCGCGGCGGATCTCTACAACATGGAGGGCCTGCCTGCCGTGCCGTTCACGACGGAGAAGTGATGATGAGACATGACGACGAGTGCGGGCGGCACCTTCGGCACCGGCATCACCTCGCATCAATGAAGTCCGCCTGCGTCCATTGCACCAAATTGACAGCCGGTTTGTGTTAAAATAACACAAAATGAAAATCAACAATCTTGAGGTGTTCTTGGAGAAGGCGCGGGGCGGCAAGCTGCCGCTCGGGTGCTGCGTGACGTTTGCCGATCCGGCGGTGACGGAGGTCGCGGTGGCGTCGGGCTTCGATTTCGTCTGGATCGACGGCGAGCACGGTGAGATGGACCGCAATACCGCGATGCTTCACCTGATGGCCGTTAAGGGGACGGGCGTTGCGACGCTCTACCGCGTGCCGTCGTGTGATCACACCGAGATCAAGAAGGTCATCGACTTCGCGCCCGCCGGGATCATCGTCCCGATGGTGATGGACGAGAAGGACGCCGCGCGGGCGGTCTCCGCCTGTCGCTACCCGTGCCACGGGGGTGACCGGGGGTGCGGCTACCGTCGCGGGTGGGACTACGGCGCGGCGGATACGGACGCGTATCTCGCGGCGTCTGCCCACGATCCGCTCGTCATCCTCCAGCTCGAGCACATCGACGCGGCGAAGCACCTCGATGCGATTCTCGCCGTGCCGGGCATTGACTCAGTCCTCGTCGGGCCCTACGACTTTTCGATGTCGATGGGCAAGCCCGGGCAGTTCGACGATCCTGAGGTGAAGGCCGCGCTGGACGAGGCGTGCGCCAAGATCAAGGCGAAGGGGCTTCTCCTCGGCACCTACGCCGAGAACCGCTTTGCGGACTGGAAGCGCCGAGGCGTCGACTACATGAGCGTCAAGAACGACACGAACGCGATGCTCGACGGCTTCCGCTCGGCGCAGGCCCTTGCGCGAAAGGGGTTCGAGGCGTGAGCGTCGACCTCGCGATCATCGCGGCGTATCTCGTCGGCACGACGCTCTTTGGCTGCAGCTTCTACTTTCGGAAGGGACGAGACTCGTCCGACGAGTTCACGAAGGGCGGGGGGCGGCTGCCCGGTTGGGCACTTGCCCTGTCGGTTTTCGCGACCTACGTGAGCTCGATCTCGTTTCTCGCGCTTCCGGCGAAGGCATATCTCCAGAGCTGGAATGTGCTCGTCCTCTCGTTCTCGATTCCGTTCGCGGCGACTGCCGCGGCGTTCTGGTTCGTTCCGTTCTACCGGCGGCAGACGAGCGTGTCGGCCTACTCGTTCCTCGAATCACGCTTCGGCGTGTGGGCGCGACTCTACGCGAGCGGCTGCTTCCTCGTGATGCAGTCGGTCAGGAGCGGCATGATCCTCTTCCTGCTGGCGCTCTTGCTGAAGACGCTGATGGGCTTCTCCGTCCCTGTCGTCATCTGCGTCGTTGGATTCGCGACAATGCTCTACTCGATGATGGGCGGGCTGAAGGCCGTGGTGTGGACGGACGCCGTGCAGGCGATCATCCTCATCGGCGGGGCGCTCGTCTGCCTCGCCGTCCTCGTGTGCACGCTGCCGGACGGCTTCGCCGCGGGCGTGCGGACGGCACTTGACGCGGGCAAGCTCTCGCTCGGCAGCTTCTCGTTCGCGGACTGGGGCTCGGAGACGTTCTGGGTCATCTTCGTCTACGGCGTCTTCCTCAACCTGCAGAACTTCGGCATCGACCAGAGCTACACGCAGCGCTATGTCGCGGCGAAGTCGGACCGCGAGGCGGTGAAGTCGATGTTCTCGGGCGCGATGCTCTACGTGCCGGTCTCGGCGGTGTTCGTCGCGATCGGGACGCTTCTCTGGGTGTGGGTGAAGGGGCATCCCGGCGTCGTCCCGGCCGACGTCCTGGCGCAGTCCGACGCGGTCTTCCCGTGGTTCATCGTTCACCGCCTGCCGCACGGCGTTTCGGGGCTGCTCGTCGCGGCGATCATCGCGGCGGCGATGAGCACGGTGTCGGCAACGCTCAACTCGGGTTCGACGGTACTCCTGGAGGACTACCGCAAGCGGTTCGCGAAGGGCGAGGTCTCGCAGGTCTCGCAGGTCCGGTTTCTGCGACTCTCGACGTGTGGGCTCGGTGTCTTCTCCGTCGGCGTTGCGCTCGCGGTGATGAATGTGACGAGCGTGATGACGACGTGGTGGGCGCTCCAGAGCGTCCTCTCGGGCGGGATGCTCGGGCTCTTCCTCCTCGGTGCATTCGCGCGGCGGACGCGTCCCGCGCAGGCGGCGGTCGCGACAGTTATCGGCGTTCTCGCGGTCTTCTGGGTCGTCTTCGGCGAGAAGCTCTTCGGACTCCCGCACCTCCTCCACGTCAACCTGGCGATGGTGGTCGGCACGCTTTCGCTCGTCATCGTCGGATTTTTCCTCGCGACATTCATGAAAGGACAGGAATGAAACTCATGCGATACCTCTGGACCGCCGTCGTGGCGGCCGTCACCTGCGGTTGCGTCGGCACCAGGTCCCACTACGTCTGCAAGGTCTCCGAGGCGGACGGCCTCGCGCACCTCAATCCGCGCTTCCCCAAGGCGTTCGAGTTCCTGCGGCGAAACGACCTCGCGACGATGAAGGCGGGGACGTACGTCCTGGAGGAGGGCAGGGCCGGCGAGAAGTCCCCGCTGTACGCGATGGTGCAGGACGCGGACCTTTCGCCGTTCGCGGGCGAGACGCAGCATGCCGAGGCGCATGCGAAGTACATCGACATCCAGATGCCGATCTCGGGCGACGAGACCTTCGGCTTCTACGACCTGGACCCGTCCGATCCGGCGTTCAAGCTGGACGAGTCGAAGGACATCGGCTTCGTGGATGTCAGGACGAAGCCGGTAACGCTGAAGCCGGGCGAGTTCGCGGTCTTCCTGCCGCCGTGCGGGGCGCATGTACCGTGCATGTCGCTGACGGGTCCGCGCAAGATCCGCAAGCTCGTCATCAAGGTCAGGGCCGAAGAGTAGCGTAGGTGAGGAGATGACGATGGGCGAATCCGTGGATGTCCTGGCGTTCGGGGAGGTTCTTTATGCAAATGAACCTTCTTCGTAAAGTCTCGTTACTTGAGTTCCGCGCGGCCAGCAGTTCAGACGCTGTGAAGCCGACGCCGTGCGTCCGAATCGGTTTTGGACGTGCGGGCGCATGCGCCGAAGGGCGAAGCCCGGAGGGGAGGTCGCCGGAGGCGACGGCAAAGCCGACCGCAAGGTCCCGCGCGGGGCATAGAAGGACGACGCGCCTTGAAAGTTCAGTCAGGAACTTGGGAGGCCTAGCAAGAATGCACCGAAGAGCGGAGCTCGAAGGGAACCTTCGGCGCAAGCCGAACCCGAAGGGCGCGCAAGCGGGTGCGCGAAAGCGAAACGAGGAGTCGTATGAGGCCATAGTAGCGGGGAGATGCGCCGAAGAGCGATAGCTCGAAGGGAAGGTGCCGCAGGCACGGCAACGCCGCCCGCAAGGGCCCGCGCGGGGTAATGCCCGTGGATGCGAAGGGCCTCTGCGTGTAAAAGGGACGATGCAAATCAAATGGCGAGAACAATAATGTCGAAAGACTGCAATAGGGGACAATCCGCTATGTGGCGGCGCGTCGGAAACCGCTCGTCCATATGGAGGAGCATCCATCGGAATCAATGTGAAGCGGAGCCGAGGGGCGAAGGGGAGCGAAACTGATGAAACCAGTCCCACACGGAGAGCCGTATGCGGGAAAACTGCACGTACGGTTCGATGAGGGGGCGGGCGTTCCCACGGGGCGTCCCGCTCTACTCTACACCCCTTTTCGTAAAATCTGCTTCGCGAGCCTTTGGATTTCGTCCGCACCGTAATCTTGCGCGCGTGAGGAGACTGTTCCGGCTTTTGGGCGGAATCCGAAAAGTGGGTTGATGCAGGATGATTGATATCCCGTAAGGCGGGTTGCGAACATGCGAACGATGGCGGAGGGTTTGGAGAGGCCCTCCGCCCTGTTCTCATGTTCACAACCCTTGCGCCGCACGGTTTGAGCGTGCGCTTCACCGGCAGACCGCGCCGTCGCGGTCCGTTCTTTTCGTCTGTCAGTCTGCCAGTTCGTATCAGCTGTCGCTGTCGCGCAGCTTGATGTTCGCAAGGTCAAACACCTTCAGTCTGAAGTCCTTGTAGTCCCGATGTCCGCAGGCCTGTCTGACAAGCCACCGGATTTTGTTGTTGAAGCCTTCCGTCTTGGCGTTTGACGCTCCGCGGAACCTCCGGAAGCCAAGCACCCCCTCAAGGTTCTGCTCCATCGTCCTGGCCATCGTCTCGAGTTCCGAGACGTCGGAGGCCCTTGCCCTGTCGATCCATGCCCTCGGAAGAGACTCGGCCTCAAGGGCGTTCTTCGCCTCCGCATAGATTTGTCGTCCGTCCGATTCGTTGTGGAAAACGTCGATCTCATCGATGCCGATCCCTTTGACGCCCGCCAGCGACACGGATCGGTACTTGAGTTCCCGCGCACGGATCTCGGCGTCGCGGACGGTGCGCCGGGAGACGCCGAAGTCGCCGGCCGCGTCGGTGATGGACTCCTTCCTGCGTGATGTGGTGGACGTCGTCTTCAATGAACGTCTTGAGCCGGCCGAATCCGCGGCGCTGGATGAGGCGCATGTTGGCCTTGTCGTACCGGGCCTTCTCCGAGCCGCAGTCTGGACAGACGGCATTTTTCCTTTCCGAACTTGGTGTGTTCAAGAAGGGATATGAGAGCAAATCGCGCCTGAAATCAAGGCCCGACGTTCAGTCAGGCCGAGGTTTCAGGCGCGCTTCTTTCCGGATTCCGCCCAAGAGGCTCTATTTCTTGTGGTTGCTGGCGAAACGCTGAAGTCTTGCCCATGATGAAAGCGAACGGAGTGGGGTGGTGTCGACCTTCCGCGTTCTCAAAACGGCGTCCGACGACCGGGCTAATCTCCACATGGTTATGGAGATGTCGCATGCATCGCTGCTTCTGTGTGTACCGTGAACCTTGGTCGGAGATGTATCGTTTAATTGGATAAACGAAAGGAGCGATTAGACGATATGGCACGAAAACTGGCTGTCGGATGGTTTGACAACGAGGCCTTTGTTGATGCGTGTGCGCGTTATGTTTCACGGATCAAGGAGGTCTTCTTCGCGTGGCCGGGCGTTACTGCCAGCCGCCCGATGGATGACTGGACGCCTGCGCGGCGTGAGCGGATCGTCTCGGATCTCCGCTGGGCAAGGGAGAACGGCATCGAACTCGACGCGATCTTCAACGCGAACTGCTATGGCGACATCGCGATCTCGGAAACCCTCGCCGACCATGTGACGGCGATGCTGAAGGAGATGGATACCGCCGGCCTGTTCCCCGAACATCTGACCACGACCTCTCCGTTCATCGCCACTGTTGTCCGGCAGCGTTTTCCGTCCGTGAAGATCCGTTTCAGCATCAACATGGACATTGACAGCGAGATCGCCCTCAAATACGTCGATGAACTGTACGACGAGTTCTATGCGGGGCGGAACGACCACCGGCGGCTCGATTATGTGAAACGGATGGGGACATGGGCTCGCGAGCATGGCAAGCTGATGGGCATTCAGGCGAATCCGGGGTGCCTGCGGAACTGTCCGTTCCATCAGTTCCACAACAACCTCCACGGACACAATCGGATGGGGCAGTCGGTCGCGGGCGAGAAGTTCGGCTTCTCGGTCTTCCGCTGCCGGACGAATTTCGAGCGCGGCAACTACGAGGATTTTCTCCGTGCGATCTGGATCCGTCCGGAGGATCTGCCGCTTTACGAGCCGTCTGTCGGCGTCGTCAAGCTGGCGACGCGGCGGCATCCGAATCCGGCGAAAATCGTCGCGGCCTACGCAACCTGTTCCTACGACGGCGATCTGGCGGAGATCATGGATCCCTGCTACAAGTTTCCGATGATCATCGACAATCAGCGACTGGGAGCCTCGCCGCTCTGGCCTGAGGTCCGCGACTGCCGTGATGCCGACAACTGCACGAACTGCGGAAAGTGTTCCGCCTTGCTGAAGACCAGCGCCCGTGAGCGGCGCGACGGCACGGCAGGTATGACAACTGAATTCGTCAAGTTCTTCAAAGGGTGAGACAGCGTATTCGCGACACTGTCCGCCTCCCTTGCAGTGTCTCCCGATTGGAGAATGCGCTGCTCCGGGCCGCGCATCACGGGCATTGGCACGACGCGCAGGTGAACACGGACGAAGACGGCAACCTCGTCGTGACCTGCCCAGACGATTCGGAATGAACGAATCGGCGCATCGAGAAGATTTTTTCCAGCCGAGTGAACCTTTGCGGGCGGAAGTCGCATTTACTTTATTGAGAACTTCAGTCGGCTCGCGGTTAGATGGAAATCTGGCAGGAAATCAGAAAGGATCAGGAAAGCGGGGCAAAACGGCTTGTTTCCGAGTACGGAGACCGGTTGTTTGCCGCCGTGGCCCTGCTGTGCCGCAACGATTCCGACGCGGAAGAGCTCGTTTTCCGCACCCCGCCAGCCAGTAGCCAGTGCAACACTCGTTGCGTAGCCCTGTGCCGACGATGCTTTCTTGCTTGATGTTGGTAGTATAGCAGTTTCGGATTGGGTTTGTAAAGCGGGCTTCAGCGGGAGATTCCGCTTTGGGGCT
>SFPL01000079.1 GCA_004551905.1 Lentisphaeraceae bacterium | reverse complement strand
TGTCCCCGTCGGCATCCCGTCGGGTGGCTTGTCATGCCTTGAACAGGCTGTGCGGCAGGGTCTCGTCGCGCAAAACCGCTTACAAATGTCCACGGCGGCTCGGCGCAGCCGAGACGACGGGGGTATTTGTAATCCGTGGCGCGCGGCGGCTTGCCGCGCACTTTGCGCGGCAAATATGGTATAATACGAAATATGAAGAAGGAACGATATGATTATATATGCAGCATAGGGTCGTCGTGCCTGTGCGCGATGTCCCTGCATGATGCCGGGCTCAGGCTTTCGTCCGGACCGTTCGATTGGCTGCTTGGGCCGTCCCTGAAGTCCCGCGCCGAGATGATAGCAAATGGTTTTGCCGGATGGTTCGAGCGCGAAGACCTCAGGTGTATAGGCAAGACGGACATCGTCAACGCGAAATCGGTGAAGATACAGCGCGACGGTTATGTAAACGACCGGACTGGCTATACGTTCCTGTACGACTTCGACGCCGGCAGCTCGTTTGACGAAGCCTATCCCGCGGTACGCGAAAAGTATGAGCGGAGGATCGAGCGCTTCTACAATCTGATGCGTGCGTCGCGTCGTGTCCTGCTCGTGTGGGTGGAGAACCAGTATGAAGACGACCGGCCGTCGGATGAAGAAGTTGCGATGTCGCTGAAGATACTGAAAGACGTGTTCCCCGGGGTCAAGGTGGAGCTGCTTATCATTGACCGGGCTCCGGACGGCATGACGGGAGGCGAGCTCGTGCGCAAGGACGGCTATTGGCGCGTGGAGTGCGCCTATCGCCGCAAGGCGACGAAGCCGAACGGGAGCGGCCGTTCCTGGGACTTTGACATTGGCCAGATACAGGTGCCTTTGTCCAGCTTCGAGGCACGCGATTACCGCAGCACCATGGAGCGCCGCGGACATGACCTGGCGAGCCGCCGCGCCAAGTACGCCTTGTTCGGGGCCAGGGGTCCGATTGGATACGCCTTGTCCCGCCTTCAGGTCAAGACGTGCAAGCTGCTGCTGAACAGACTGTGGCGGAAGGGGGTGGACATGCGTTGGGTCTTTGACGCGCAAATAAGGGTCTGGAAATGAAAAGGGAGCGCTTCGACCTGGTCGTGTCCCTCGGGGCGGGGTGCTCATGCTCCATGATGCTGCGCGAGAAGGGCCTTCAACTGGCGTCGTTCCCGCTTGACTGGGTCGGGACTCCCGACTTCGGTGCGGCGGGCGACATCCGCACCAAGGCCGACGTTGTGGTAGGCGGGTTCAGAAACTGGTTCGCAAGGGAGAACGTTGAGCGGGCGCCGGTTTACGATTCGCCGAATTTCCTCAGCTATCTCGACCGCGGGACGGGGCTTTACTTTTCACATGACATAGCGGTAGGATCCGACCTTGAGAGCAGCTACCCCATGGTCAGCGCCAAGTATGCCCGCCGCATAGACCGATTCCTAAAGCTTCTTGCGGGCGCCAGGAGCGTACTGGCAGTATGGGTCAACGACCCGCGCATCAAGGGGGTAGTCGGCGAAGAGGACGTCAGGTACTGCCTGGATGCATTCCAGAAGGCATATCCAGGGGCAAAGTTCAGGATTGTCGCAGTCAACTGCGTCCACGGACTGGGGCCAGAGGAGATGTGCGTCTCGCGCGGCGACGGTTATGAGATCTTCTCGTTCGACTACCGGGTCGTCAAGGAAGGCGAGCCGTCGTGGGAGATCCGCCGGGATCTCTTTGCGCCGATCCTGGAGCGCTTTGCGGTCGTGGACTACAGGACGCGGGCCGAGAAGCGCGCGAACGCCAGGCGCAAAAGGGCGCGCGACATGGAAAAGTTCAAGGCGACGTCCCTCCTCGACATGTGGCTTGCGAAGCTGCGGTTCAAATTGTATCGTTCTTTGAAGCGGTGGCTGGAGCGCCGGGGAGTCCGGTGCGACGAGCCGTCCATGATGCCGGGAGGGCGGGGATAGCGCGTCCATGAAGATATCGGTCGTAGTGCCTGTATACAACGCAGAGCGTTCCATTCGCGGAACGCTTGAGTCGCTTGTCGGCCAGACGCTGTCCGACTGGGAGTGCATCTGCGTCGACGACGGCTCGACGGACGGTTCGGGCGCTGTTCTCGACGAATACGCCGCCAGAGACCCGCGCATACGCGTGATACACAAGCCGAACGGAGGAGAGGGGTCGGCCCGCAACGCGGGGATGGATGCGGCGACTGGCGACATCATCGCCTTCCTCGACGCCGACGACAGAATGCACCCCGAGGCGCTTGGGCTGTTCTGCTCGATGTGGGGGAAGACAGGGTTCGAGATGCTGCGCTACGAGGCGCGTCCAGTCTCCAGCCCCGCCGAGGAGTTCGCGCCGCTGGGGGATGAGCCTATTTGCGAGAAGGTCGACTTCGCCCGCTGCGGCGAGTCGCCTTTCGTGTTCTGCGCGCTCGGCTGTGCGACTGTCGTCGCCCGCGGCCTGGCAAGGCAGCTGAGGTGGACGGACCTGAGACAGGGCGCGGACATGCTGTTTGTCATGGACGGCCTGCTCAGAACGAAGTCGACGTTCCGCACCAGGGCGAAGCTTGTAAACTACTACATGGACCCGAACTCGATCTCGCGGAAGCTTTCCGCAGGGCTTCTGAAGGGGACATGCGACTATCTGCCGGCTGTGCTGTCCAGGGCAGACCAGCTTGGCGTCACCGCCGAGATGCTCGAAGCGGGGGAGTCGCTGGCGCGCGACATGATGTTCCGTCGGCTTCCCGGGGCCTGGAAGCTCCTTAGAGACCGGGAGAACCGGCGGCAGGTCGAAGCGGCCTTCTGGGAGTCGTTGGACGTGCTGTCGGCGCGGCCGTCGTTTTGCCGCGGCATTACGAGGTCGGCGGCAAGGCTCGCCGCAAGGAGGAGGAGCCTCGCGCTGCTGCGTCTCCTGGTCGTGTGGCCGTACAGGCTGGCGAGGAAGGCGCTCCCGGCGTCCGGCGGGGCAGGCCGCGCGAGCGTCGTGTTTTCGAATGTCTACGACTGCGTGTCCCCGCTCGGTCAGTGGTGCGCGCCGACGTTCTGCCTGAAGGAACTCGGCTTTCGGTCGGCGTCGGGTCCGTTCGACTGGATGGGGCGGGACGGGCCCATAGGCGCCTACGTCGGACTGCTGGTGGAGAACTTCTCGGGGTTCTTCCTCAAGGAGAACATGAAGAAGCTGGGAGACGTGCCCGGCGAAGGCACCGAGCACTGGAAGGATATGAAGCAGGGCTGGGAGAGTCTTCACGAGTTCCGGGTCGGTGTTCCGTTCGACGTCAACTACGAGAACTTCCACGCCCTCGTGAGGAGGCGCGCCGAAAGGCTCTTCGGCCTGCTGCGGTCCGGTCGGCGGGTGCTGTTCGTCCATTGGCGCGCCGAAGGCAGATACCGGTCCGACGACGTCGTCTCCGCCATGCGCCGTCTCCGCGCGGCATTCCCCGCATCGCAGATCGATCTGCTGGTCTTCGAGACCGAGAAGCTCGCCGCTGGCGTCTCGTACAACGAGCCGGAGCCGGGCGTCTTGATTGCCACCGGGGACTTCTACGACCCGCCCCGGTACGACGTCGTCCGGGGAAACAAGAAGCTCGCCAAGTCCGTGCTCCGGCGCGTGCACATGCGGGGCAGATGGAAGAATCTTCTGCGTCTCCAGATAGAGTCCATCAAAAGGCGCCTCTGCCGCCGCAGGAGGACGAGTGGATGAAGCTTTCGGTGGTCATTCCCTTCTACAACCTCGAGAGATACGTGCGGCCGTGCCTCGACTCGGTGGTGTCTGCCGCGCGCGGCGTGGACGCCTGGCTCGAGGTGGTCTGCGTGGATGACGGGTCGACCGACGGAACGCCTGCCGCGCTGGACGGGTTTGCGGCAAAGGACCCGCGCATCTGCGTCATCCACAAACCGAACGGCGGCGAAGGCAGCGCCCGCAACGCAGGCGTCGCCACCGCCACCGGGGACTGGGTGACTTTCCTGGACGGGGACGACGTGTGGCTCCAGAACCATCTTGAAGTCGCCGTGCCGCTCATCAGGCGCCATCCGGAGGCCGACATCGTGGCGCTAAAGTACGCGAACTTCGACGACGGCGAGCGGACGCCGGAGCCAACTGGCGCGGAGGCGAAGGTGATCGACCTTGCCGAATCGGTTCTGAGCGAAGTTGTGCTTGACGTCGGGGTTTTTCCGACGTTCTTCCGCCGCGACTTCATCGCCAAGGGGAGCTTCTCGTCCCTGCCGCTTGGCGCGGACCGGCTCTACATGGCGCAGTGCTTCGCACGGGCGCGCACCGTCGTCAAGTGCGACGCAGTCGTGCACGGGTACCGGGTCCGCGCCGGCTCGATGGCGCGGGCGGTCTGGAACGCCCGCAAGGTCGTGAGCCAGTGCGACTACGCTTTTGGCAGTCTAATGGCGTTGGCTGCAAGCGGAAAGAGGATCGGGCGCGAAGGACACGGCTATCTCGCGTCGCTGTGGCTGTCGGACGTCCCCAACCGGCTGGCGCGCCTGCCGCGTTTCGAGCGCCGCGCCGCGTGGGAGCACTGGCGCTCGACGCTCGGCTCCGGCTGCGTCCGTGCGCTGCCGCGCTTTGACCGCGTGCGCCGCGTCCTGCGCGGCTGTTCATCCTCCATGTCGCTTTCGCTGGCGGCGGCGCGGCTGTTCCGCAAGCTCGGTGTCTCGTAAAATGCTATAATACGCAAAACTAACCAATGCTCTCCATGAAAGAATACGACTTAGCGTTCAGCCTCGGCTCGTCGTGCGGCGTCTCGCAGGCGCTCCGCGCGGCGGGACTGCAGTTTGCGTCCTATCCGCTCGACTGGCTGGGGTCGCGCGACGTCCGCCGCGTAGCGAAGGTGGTTGCCGGGAACTTTGAGAAGTGGTTCGAGAAGGAGGATTTCCAGCTTGTCGACGTGTGGCACGGTGCCGGCTTCGGCACCCGCGCATACCTGAACACGCGCACAGACTTAGGGTTTTCGCACGAGTTTCGTGACTTCGTGCCGTTCGACGAGTCATTCCCGAAGATCCACGAGACGTACGAGCGCCGCGTCGAGAGGTTCCTGAAGTGCGCGGATTCCGTCCGCAGGATGCTTGCCGTGTTCATGGAGCTGCCGGTGGTGCTGCGCGCGCCGGTCGAGGCGCTTGCCGAGGCGCGGCGTACGCTCATGGAGCGGTTCCCGAAGGCTGAGGTCGACTTGCTCTACGTTGGCGTGGAGCCGGGGAAGAAGGTTCCGGAGCTTGCGGAGGTGGCGCCTGGGGTGATGACCGCCGACTACGACTACCGCAAGATCGAGGGCGGCGAGACGCTCCACTACGTCGAATGGGGACCGCTTGCGGCGTTCCTGAAGGCGAATTTCCAAGTTCCCGACCCGCGCACCGAGGAGGAGAAGAGGAGGTACTCCCGCTTCGAGAAGGTTTCCGGCGACATGCGGTGGGGACCGGACAAGTCGCGCTTCCGGCGCTGGCTCAACAAGCACATGTACAAGACATACCGGAGCGTCGAGCAGGTGCTGATCCGCCGCGGACTGGTGGAGAAGGAAGGCCCGTTCTGGTTCTGGCCGGACCTGCGCGAAGGGAAGGGGGCCGGGAAATGAAGGCGTACGATTTCATTTTCGGGCTTGGGGCCGGGTGCTCGGTTTCGCAGTCGCTGCGCGACGCCGGACTCCAGTTCGCCTCGTATCCGCTCGACTGGATCGCTGCGCCGGGAATCATGCAGGGCGTGGAGGCGATTGAGCGCGGCTTCGAGGGCTGGTTCGAGCGCGCGGACCTGAAGCTCTGGGATGTGCGCCACGAGGAGGGGGCGGTCCAGCGTGTATACTTCAACACGCGTACCCGCTACGGCTTCGCGCACGAGTTCACCAACTCCCGTCCGTTCGACAGGTTCTTCGATGAGGTGAAGGCGAAGTACTTGCGCCGCGCGGAGCGGTTCATGAAGGCGCTCGGCGAGGCGAAGAATGCGCTCGCGATCTACCACGACCTGTCCTCGCGCCTGCGCATCCCCGACGAGACGCTTGTCGAGGCGCGGCGGCGGCTGGAGGCGAAGTTCCCGGGACTCGAGCTGGACCTCGTCTACGTCTACGAGGATCCGGCGGCGAAGGATCTGAAGAAGGTGTCGGAGAAGGACGGCGTGACCGTGCTGCGCTGGCACTACGCGAAGTTCATCGACGGCAGGGTCATGCACACGATGGACCGGTCGCAGCTCGTCAGGTACATCCACGAGAACTTCACCGTCGCCGGGCACGACGACATCGCCGGCGAGAAGGCGCGCTACGAGGCGGAGCAGAAGAAGCTGAGGAAGCTCCACTGGGGCAGGGGCAGGGTAGAGCAGTGGGTCAACCGCAAGCTGTTCAAGACGTACCGCCGGTTGCAGGACTACCTCATCGCCCAGAGGCAGATTCCCGGCGACCGGCCTTGCTGGTTCGAGGAAAGCGACAAGGTCTGGCCCCACGGCCCGGTTCCGGAGAGGGGCTGATGGTCTACTTCAGGCTTTTCGGGAATCTCGGCAACCTGCTCTTCCAGTACGTGGCTGGAGTCTCGCTCGGCGGCGGCAAGGCGGTCGGCGTCACCGATTCGCCGAAGACGCTGGCGCAGGTAAGGGAATACAGCGAACTGTTTGGCGATCTCGAGGTCGTGCCGGAACCTCCGGTCGCCGCACTCAAGGTCGAGCAGGTACGGTGCGACTACACGCAGTTTCCCGATCCAGCCGGGCGCGACATCTTCATCAGCGGATACTTCCAGAGCGAGCGGTATTTCGACAAGGAACTCGTCTACGGGCGCGTGAAGCCGTCCGACGGGCGCGTCGCGCGCCTGCGGGAGAAGTACGGCGAGTGGCTGTCGCGCCCGGGCGTGACCGGGATATCGGTCCGCCGCGGCGACTACCTCAAGAAGGCGGCGTGGCATCCGTTCGTCGGCGAGCGGTATTTCCGCGACTGCCTCGCGCGGCTCGGCGACGTGGAGGACTTCGTCGTCTGCAGCGACGGGATGGCGTGGTGCAGGCGGTTCTTCCCTAAGGCGTTTCCGGGCAGGAGATTCCTCTTCGTCGAGGGCGAGGGCGTGCTCGACCAGCTCGCGGTCCACACGCTATGCGCGAACAACGTGGTGAGCAACAGTTCCTTCTCCTGGTGGGGGGCGTGGCTCGCCGAGCGGCGGCGGCGCGCGGAGGGAATCCGCGGACGCACGCTGGCGCCGTCGATGTGGCTCGGCTACGCCCCGAAGCGCATGGGCGGGGACTGGAGCGACGTCTACTTTGACGGAATGGAGGTCGTCGAGAACCACTACACGTTCCGCCTGTGGCTCGCCGCCCACTGGCCAATCTTCGCGGAGAAAGCGTAGACGAGGAGGATAAGTAAAATGAAGATCTTGGAAATCAAGAAAACGAAGTTCAAGCGAGAGGTCTTTTTTTGTGGTCATCGCCTTTTGTCGTTTTTGCGTCTTTGGAACATTCTTGAGACAATCATGAAGGATATTGACTGGCTTGTTTCCTATCGTTCATTTCGTCAGCGTGGAATAGAATTGCCGGCAGATTGTCACCTTGACTGGTCTGCGCGAAATGAACTCGTCGATGTTCGTGTGGGGGACTTAAAGCGGTTTTGGGTTTCCGGAGAGGTTCCTCTAGAAGAAACGCCACTCGTGAGATACTTGCGTACAGGGGATGAGACGGTCGTTCGGGAGTACTATGAACTGTTATCTCAATTGGGCGGACTCGCGAAAGAGACGGTTGAAATCGGTGTTGCGCAGTCGCGTAAGGTGTTTGACAGTGTTCGTGGCTTGGAGTATGACCCAGCACGGTGTTGCATTGTCATCAACGAGCACAATGTCATTATTGATGGGTATCATCGCTCTTCGGCAGTGTTGGCCAAACATGGCCCGGACTACAAAATACGTGTGTTGCGGTTGCTGACGGATTTGCGCTAGAAATTGACGCCAGCTCTGAAGAGCGAGTCGCTAGGGGCGCGTTTATGATACAATATGCCGCTTACTATGGGCATCGAATACAAGAAAGAGTTTTTTGACCGGGAGTACTCTCTGGGCGAGACGTATGGGCGCGTGTGGCATCGAGCTCCAGACGAAGGACGGGGAGATGGGCGCGGCGCTCCTGCTGATCGCAATCTTCGTCATCCCGTTCGTCGCGGCCGTGCGCTTCGGCCTCATGTTCCTGAGCCAGTATTGCCTCGCCTGGGCGGCGACGAAGGTCGTTGCCGACCTGCGCGTCGATCTCCTGAAGAAGATCAACGAGCAGTCGATGCAGTTCCACGGCCGGATCGACGTCGGCCAGCTGATGACGCGCGCGACGGGCGACCCGATGATGGTGCAGGCGGTCGTGCAGAACATGCTCGCCGAGCTTGCGCGCGCGCCGTTCGAGATCCTCGTGTCGGTCGGCTTCATCATCTGGTTTTCGATCTCGAACCACATGCTGCCGACCCTGTTCCTGATTGCCGTCGGCATGCCCGCGTTCATGCTGCCGATCGTCGCGCTCGGCAAGTTAATCCGCAAGTGGTCGCTCCGGTCGCTCCAGCGCAACTCCGTCGTCGGCCAGTCCCGGGACTTATGACGATTGTCCCCAGTGCGCTGATGCCGGGCATGGACGAGGTGCTTGCTGCCCAGATTGCTGAGATTCTCGGCGGCTGCGGGCGGGGATGGCGCGTTCGGATCGTCCAGACATGCCGGTTATGGCCGGACGTCGTTGCTGCGCGAGGACTCGAGAGGTGCCTTTCCCGCCGCAGAATCGCCTGCGAGATGGTGCTGCCGCGAAAATACCTAGAGCTAAGGGAGGCGATTGAGGGCAGTGAGTGGGTGGTAAGCCGACGAATGCACGCCATGATCATCGGCTGGCGGAGCGGCAGTCGCGTGCTGGCGCTCACGAAGTCTAGGAAAATCTCCGGATTCCTCGAGATGATCGGTTCATCTGGATGCATATGCCCCGAGGACGAGTGGACGCGTCTTGCGGAGAGGATGTCCGAGGCGGTCGAGTCTGGCCAGGTCGGCTGGGAGCGCCGCGAAGCGCTGGCCGCAGAGGTTGATTCAGCATTCGCAAAATGCCTGAACGGGTTGGCGTGAGATGGAATCTGCCAGGCTGATTATGGTATAATATGCGCATGGGAATTGAGTACAAGAAGGAGTTCTTCGACCGGGAGTATTCGCTCGGCGAGACCTACGGACGGGTCTGGAAGTACGCGCGGCGGTACTGGCTGCGCATATTCATCGGCATAGCGACCGGCATACTCACCGCCGGCACGCTGCTTCCGATCTTCCAGGTGGTCCAGCCCGCGGTCGAGAGGGTAAGCGCCAACGAGGTGGCGGCGACCGTCGGGAAGATTGAGCGTGCCGAGGAGAGCGTCGCCGCGCCTGCCGTTGCGCCCGATGCAGCGTCCGGGTCCGGCGGCAAGCCTACCAAGTTAGAGCGCGAAATGGCGGCCAAGTCGCGGCTGCCGTCGTGGTACCCGAAGGCGGAGAAGCTCGCGCGCAAGTGCGGCATCGACCTGCAGACGAAGGAGGGCGGGATCTCCGGGGCGCTGCTGCTCATCGCGGTGTTCGTGATTCCGCTCGTCGCGGCGGTCAGGTTCGGGCTTCTCTTCCTCAGCCAGTACTGCCTTGCCTGGGCGGGCACGAAGGTGGTGGCGGACCTCAGGGTGGAGATCCTCAGGAAGATCCAGGAGCAGTCGCTGCAGTTCCACGGGCGGATCGACGTCGGCCAGTTGATGACGCGCGCGACGGTTGACCCGCAGATGGTGCAGGCGGTGATCCAGAACATGCTCGCCGAGCTCGCCCGCGCTCCGTTCGAGATCCTCGTCTCGGCTGGCTTCATCATTTGGTTTGCGGTGAAGAACCAGATGATGCCGACGCTGGTGCTGATTGCGGTGGGGATGCCGGCGTTCATGCTGCCGGTGGTGGCGCTCGGCAAGGTGGTGCGCAAGTGGTCGCTGAAGTCGCTCCAGCGCAACTCGGTGGTCGGCCAGCGCGTCCACGAGATCCTCACCTGCATCCGAGTCGTCAAGGCCTACGACACCGAGGATTTCGAGAACGCCAAGTACGGGGCGGCGATGAGCAACCTGGTGGGGGCGACGATGCGCTCGGTGCGCTGGACGCTGATGGTGGCGCCGATGGTGGAGACGGTGGGCATCCTGCTCCTCTGCGGGTTCCTGGTCTGGTGCTTCACGAGCCACGTCACGCTCGCGAACGTGCTGCCGATGCTCGCGCCGCTGCTGCTCATCTACAAGCCGGTCAAGCAGATGTCGAGCCTGCAGGTGTCGATCGAGGTGACGCGCGCGTCGCTTCAGCGCATCTGGTCGATCCTCGACGCCGACCTGCGCCTGCCAGAGCGGGCGGATGCGGTGGAGAAGCAGTCGTTCGAACGCGCCGTTGCCTTCGAGGACGTGTCGTTCCGCTACGACACGGCGAACCAGGACGCGGTGTCCCACGCCTCGTTCGAGCTGCCGCGCGGCAAGATGGTCGCGGTCGTCGGCGGCACCGGATCGGGCAAGACCACGCTCTCGGGCCTGCTTGCGCGGTTCTTCGATCCGCGGGAGGGGCGCATCACGATGGACGGAATCGACCTCCGCGATGTGAGGGTGTCCGACCTTAGGAAGCTGGTCGGGTCGGTCCAGCAGGAGACGATCCTGTTCAACGATACGATCGAGGAGAACATCCGCTACGGATCGCCGCACGCGACGCGCGAGCAGATAGTCGCGGCGGCCAAGATGGCCAACGCCCACGAGTTCATCATGTCGCAGCCGGAGGGCTACGGGCGTCTTTGCGGCGAGAAGGGGTTCGCGCTCTCCGGCGGCGAGCGCCAGCGCATCGCGATCGCGCGCGCCATCCTCCGCAACCCGCCGATCCTCATCCTCGACGAGGCGACCAGCGCACTGGACACGGTGACCGAGCGGCTGGTGCAGGACGCGCTCGTGAACCTGATGAAGAACCGCACCGTCTTCGCCATCGCCCATCGCCTCTCGACGGTCAGGAACGCAGACCTCATCCTCGTTATGGATCATGGCGAGATAGTTGAGCGTGGCACCCATGCCGAGCTCTATGCAGCGAACGGCGTGTACCGTAGGCTGTGCGATATGCAGAAAGTCGGATAGATGGGAGTGTGAAGGCGATAATTCCAGCTGCCGGACTAGGCACGAGGTTCCTGCCGGTGACGAAGGTGGTGCCTAAGGAGATGCTCCCCATCGGCGCGAAACCAGCCTTGGAGCTGATCGTCGACGAGGCGAAAAGGGCCGGCGTCGACGAAGTGGTCATCGTCGTCTCCCGCGCCAAGGAGCTGGTGCGGAGGTACTTCGAGGGCGATCCGCAGATCCGGTTCGTCGTCCAGGAGGAGCAGCGCGGCCTCGGCCACGCGGTGCTGCAGGCGAATGTGGACGATGACTGCCTCGTGCTGCTCGGCGACGCGCTCGTCCTCGGCTGCGACGCCGCGTCCGAGATGGTGGCGCGCTCGCGCGCGCTCGGCGGTGCCGCGGTGATCGGGTGCGAGCGGGTGCCGCGAGAGAAGACGAGCCGCTACGGCATCCTCAAGACGGAGCCGGACGGCAGGATCGTCGACATGGTCGAGAAGCCGTCCCCCGAGGAGGCGCCGAGCGACCTCGCGGTCGCCGGGCGCTACCTGCTGCCCAAGGCGATTTTCCCATTGCTCGCCTCGCAGACGCCGGGCAAGGGCGGGGAGATACAGCTTACCGACGCGATCCGCCGGCTTCTTGCCGCGCATCCCGTCTACGCCTACGAATACCCAGGTCGCCGCCAGGACATTGGCAACCCCGACGGATATTTTGCCGCGCTCGAGGCCTTCCGGCGGCTGGAAAGAACGACGAAAGGGACATGACATGGAGAAGATAACCTCCTGCTCGTTTCCGCGCGCCGGATTTCTCGGGAACCCGTCCGATGGCTATTATGGCAAGACCATATCCTTCGCCTTCTCCGACTTTGGCGTGGAGTTGACGCTCGTCGAGAGCCGCCGAATGCAGTTCGTGCCAGGCGTGGTCGACGACGCCACCTTCGCCTCGCCGGAGGAACTGGTGCGCGACGTGCGGCTCTATGGCTACTACGGCGGCATCCGCCTCCTGAAGGCGGTGTCGAAGCGGTTCTTCGAGTACTGCATGGACCATGGGATTGCCCTTGCAAGGCGCAACTTCACCGCCGAATACCGCATCAACATTCCGCGGCTAGTGGGGCTTTCCGGCTCCAGCGCCATCTGCTCGGCGATGCTCAAGGGGTTGATGGCGTTCTACGAGGTCGAGATCCCGATCGAGGTCCGCCCCACGCTCTGCCTCGAGGCCGAGCGCGAGCTGGGCATCAACTGCGGCTTCCAGGACCGCGTCATCCAGATCTACAATGGGCTCGTCTACATGGACTTCGACCGCGAGTACCTGGAGGCGCACGGCCACGGCCGCTACGAGCGGCTCGACCCGAAGCTGCTCGGCTCGGTATACATCGCCTACGACGCCAACAGGGCCGAGGAGAGCGGCAAGGCGCACGCGGACGTGAAGCGCAGGTTCGAGGCGCGGCAGCCGGACATCATCGCCGCGATGTCGGAGTTCGCCGACATCGCCGAGAAGGGGCGCGCGGCATTGCTTGCCGGCCGCCGCGACGAGCTCCGGCAGCTCGTGAACGCCAACTTCGACCTGCGCGCGCGCGTCTTCAGCATCGCGGAGGAGAATCGCCGGATGGTGATGACCGCCCGGAGCGCCGGCGCGAGCGCGAAGTTCGCCGGCTCCGGCGGAGCGATTGTCGGCACCTTCGAGGGCGAGGAGCAGTTCAAGTCGCTCGAGCGCTCGCTCAAGCTGATCGGCTGCCGCACGATTCGCCCGGCCATCGCCGTCGACGACACGCTGCCCAGCTCCGGCTCCGCCCCCTGGCGCAACGCATGACGGCCGGCATCTGCCGGGCTATCGGGCGCGGGCCTTACGCGCGTCTCGTTTCGCGGCAGATCATCTCACTGCGGAGGATAAATACGCATCGGCACCGTAATGCTCTTGCGCAAAATGGATATTGTTTTGTGTGCCACAAGTCGATTGAATTTTTGGTATAATATGTAGCATGAAAACATCAATGTACAAGACACTAATGGTTGGGCTCGTCGCGTGTGCGGCGATAACTCTTTTCGCGGACATTTCGCTGGACGGAAGCTGGGAGTTCCGCTTCGAGGAAGGGAAGTCCGCTGAAGAGGCGTTTGCCGCGGACTTTGCCGCGACGGACACGATGACTGTGCCCGGCTGCTTTGACATGATGCCGAAGTGGCTCATGAAAAAGGGGACCGGCCTCTACCGCCGCACGTTCGAGCTGGACCGGGACATCTCCGCCGCGTGGCTGGTTGTCGACGGCGCGGGGCTGCGGGCGAAGTTCAGGCTTGATGGGCGCGATATCGGCGTCGACGAGCTGCCGTGGAGCCGCGTCGAGCTCGCGACGGGTCCGCTCAAGGCCGGACGGCACGTCATCGAGGCCGCGGTGGACAACCGCATCGACATCCGGACGAACAGGCTTTTCTTCCCGCGCTACGACTTCTACTCCTTCGGCGGATTCTTCCACGGGCTGTCGCTTTCGTTCGACAACCGCCGGCTCCGCGTGCGGACGCGCGATTTCCAGCAGGGGCTCGTCGAGATCGAGGCTGTGAACTTCCCGAAGGGAGACTTCGACGCGACGCTCGTCTTCGACGGCGCGGCCAAGGTCGCCGCGGCGTTCAAGTCCGGACGTGCCACCGTGCGCGTGCCCGATTTCAGGCTCTGGTCCCCGGAGTCGCCGAACCTTCACACGGTCGCTGTCGACGGGTGCACGGCGCGGTTCGGGGTCCGCGAAATCCGCGTCGACGGCACGCGTCTCCTGCTGAACGGCAAGCCGCTCTTCCTGAAGGGCGCGAACCGCCACGAGTCGCATCCCGACCAGGGCGCGGCGACCTCGGAGGAGCTGATGCTGCGCGACATCCAGCTCCTGAAGTCGATCGGCGGCAACTTCATCCGCGGGGCGCACTATCCGCAGGCGCAGCGTTTCCTCGACCTGTGCGACGAAAACGGCGTCCTCGTGTGGGAGGAGTCGCTCGGTTGGGGGAATCTTGCGACCGAGATGGACCGCGAGGTCGCCGATCCCGTCTTCCGCCGCCTGCAGGTCGAGCAGACGCGGCTGATGGTGGGGAACTCCTTCAACCATCCCTCGGTCATCCTCTTCGGATTTCTGAACGAGTGCCAGTCGAGCGAGCCGGAGGTGAAGTCGCTCGTCGAGGAGCTGGCGGCGGCGATCCGCGCCGAGGACTCGGGACGGCTCGTCACCTTTGCGGTTAACCGGCTGCCGAACGGCGTGCCGGGACAGGAGGAGGACATCTCGGCGGGTTGCTGCGACGTCGTCTCGTTCAACACCTATCCTGGGTGGATCGACCGAAGCGACGGCCCGGGCGGGGCGGAGGAACTTGCGCGGCTCGTGAAGTCCGGTCCCTACGGGGTCGATACGATCGTCGACTGCTTCGAGCGGCGCTATCCCGGCAAGCCCATCCTCATTTCGGAGATGGGCACTTGCGGAATCTACGGCAAGCGCGATCCCGCGGGCGGGGCGTGGAGCGAGGAGTTCCAGGCGGAGTATTTCGACGACGTCCTTGCCGCGGCGCTTACAAACCCGCGGCTCTGCGGCGTAACGCTCTGGCAGTTCTGCGATGCGCGCAGCTACCACCGGCGCGGTTCTGTCAGGGTGAAACCGCTTTCGGCGAATCTCGCGGGGATCTTCGACGGCTATCGCCGTCCCAAGCTTGCGGCGGAAGTCGTGCGGAAAAAGTTCAGCGGGAAGAATTAGGCCGTAGATGTAACAGACCCCGCGGCCACGGCGCTTCCTACCCCGCCATGTTCATGCTGCTATGGGATGGTAGTGAAACGGCTTAGAGAATGGTGTTTGCTGGCGCGGGGGCCGAAGTCCCCGCGCCTATGGTTCTGCCTGATTTCCCCCGGAACGCGCACCACCGCAATTTTTGGTATAATACGCGTTCAATGGAACTGAAGGCAGGCTATGCGGCCGCGGCGAAGCTCATCGCCGACGCGAAAAGGGTGCTCGTCTCGGGGCACTTGAGTCCCGATGGCGACTCGCTCGGATCGATGATCGCCCTCGTCAGGCTCCTCAGGGCCGCTGGCAAGGAGGCGTGGGCGACCGCCGACCCAAACGCGCTCGGCAAGCCCGGCTTTCTCGAGGGCGCGTCCGACATCATCCCCGTCCGCAAGCTCAAGGCCGCCCGCCGCCGGATAGGCGGCGCCTTTGACCTCTTCATCGCCGTCGACTGCAGCTCGTTCAGCCGGATGCCGCCGGAGGTTGAGACGGTCGCGAAGGGCTTGAAGTGCATCTGCATCGACCACCACGTCACCAACGACGGCTCGTTCGGCGACGTGCAGATTGTCGATCCCGCGGCTTCGAGCGCCGGCGAAATCGTCTGGCGCTTTGCGAAGTGGATGGAGTGGAAGTTCGACCGCGCGTCCGCCGAGGCGATCTGGGTGGCGATGATCACCGATTCCGGACGCTTCGCCTACGACTCGACGAGTCCGCGCACCCTGCGCGCGGCGGGCGATTTGCTCAAGTACGGCGTGCGCACCGCCTTCATCAACGATGTCATCTACGGCACCTTCCCGCGCAAGGCGATCGAGCTCAAGCGTATCGCCTGGCGCTCGCTCCACATCTGGAAGAACCGCAAGGTCGCCGAGGTGACTTTGACGCGCGACGACTTCCGCTCCGTGCGCGGCACCAAGGCGGACGCCGAGGACATCGTCGAGATCCCACGCTCGGTGGCGAAAAACGAGATTGCGCTCTTCTTCTACCAGATTCCCGACCGTACCCGGGAGACGCGCTGCTCGATTCGGACGCGCGGCGAGTGGGACGCGACCGTCCTCGCCGCTAAGTTCAGCGGCGGCGGCCATCGCAAGGCAGCGGGCTGCACCATCAAGGCGTCGATGGGCACGGCGAAGCGTCAGATGCGCGCGGCGGTAAAGGAACTCCTGAAGAGCGCCTGCCGCAAGACGATGAGAATCCCGGAAAATCTCGTCTGAAAGGCTGCGGAATGGGCAAGGCGATCATCCTGACGGACGGCAAGGCCGGGCACGAGAACCAGTCGAAGGCCTTTGCGCGCGCGCTGGGGCTCGACGTCGCGCTGGTGCCGGTAAAGTTCAGGTCGCCGTTCCACAAGGCGCTCAGCTACCTGCTCGACTTCCTCGGCGTCCATACTCTCTCCCTCTTCAATCAATCGGCATGGCAATCCACCGGGGCGGTTTCAACACACGGATTGGCTCAGGCCTACGGCCTTCGCGATTCTGAAAATGTGAGCGGCGTTAGTCGCGAACAAATCCGTGTGTTAACCATCATCGGAACCGGTTCTGGCACTTTCTACGCCGCCAAGGCGCTCGCGCGGAAGACGCCTGGCGGGAAGTGCGGGGTCGTGCTCTATCCGCGCGGCTACGACCTTTCCTCCTTCGACTGCATCCTCGCGCCGTCGTTTGACAACCCGGCGAAGCGCGCGAATGTCATCGAGATACCCGCGAATCTCGTCGCCAACGACGCGGCGTTCTACGAAAAGGGCGTCGCCGCGTTCAGGGATCGCTACCACGGAGCGACGGACAACCTCGTGGGCGTGATCGTGGGCGGACCCAACAAGTGCTCGACGATGTCCGCCGAGTGGATGAAGGCGCGGCTCGACGAGATCTTCGCGGCGAACGCGGGCGCGCAGCTCTGCGTGACCACCTCGCGGCGGACGCCGCCGGAAGTCGAGGCGCTGGTCGACGCGTATCCGTGGACCTACAAGCTCATCTACTCCAGGGACCATTTCAATCCAATCCCCGCGTTCGTGCAGCTCGCGAAGCGGCTCTACGTGACCGCCGAGTCGACGGGCATGCTCTCCGAGGCGTGTACCTTCGGCTCCGCCGAGGTGGTTGCGCTCGACAACCTGAAGCCGGGGCTGCACAAGTTCCGGCGCTTCGTCGAGAACCTCCGGCGCGGCGGATACGTGGACGGCAGCCGGAAGGTGGACCTCTCCGCCGAGTTCGCCCGGGCCAGGACGCTGATGGGGCTGTAGGATGAAGGGCAGCAACTGGAGACTGCTGCGGAGCATGGTGGCGCTGAGCCTGCCGGCGGCGGCGGTGTGCGCGCTCGGCGTCTGGTTCCTGGTCAGGGACGTCCCGGTGCTGGTGGCCGAGGAGAAGACCAGGGTCTTGTCTACGACCGAGCAGGCGGCAAAGACCATGCGCGACGACCCGTCGCTGGCCGATTTCGTCTGGAAGCGCGGCAGCGGTGTCGTTAGCGGGACGGCGGCGTCCGGCGACTTTCCGCCCGACATGTCGTGGAAGGAATGGGGTCCCGAAGGAGGCACCAAGCGCCGCGACATGTGGGGATGGCGGCCGATGGAAGGCGGACGTCTCGTCTGGGCGCGCGGCGTCGGCAAGCACGACGGCGAGACCGTCTACGCGCGGCGGACTGACATCAGGGAGCGCGACTACGCGCTGATGTTCTACGTTTTTGGACCGCTGTTTATGCTAGTGCTGGTCGGCGTCACCTTCTTCGGCGCGAGGTTCCTCGCGCGGTACGCGAAGGAAAGGGACGACTTCGTCGCCGCCACGGTCCACGACCTCACCACTCCGCTCGCAGCGCTCCGGCTGACGATCGGCCGCAGCGAGGAGGAGTCGCGGCTGCTGGTGGACAGGATGGTGAACCTGGTGCGCAACCTCGGCGACTTCCTGCGGCTCGGCGGGAAGCGTCCGCCGCCGGAGCGGGTTCCGGTGGACCTCGCCGCCGCCTGCCGGGAGGCGTATGCGCCGTACCGCGAGGACTTCCGGGACCACTTCGGCGGCGAGGACGTGGAAATCTCCTGCACGGCGCCTTCCGCCGCGGCGACGGCCGATCCGACTCTGGTGGCGCAGACGCTCTGGAACCTCTTTGGCAACGAGCTTAAGTACGCGGCGCCGTTCGGGCGCGTGAAGGTGCGGATCGAGGAGGGCGGCGGCAAGGTTTGCGTCGTCTTCGCCGACGAGGGCCCGGGCATGTCGCCGCGCGACCGCCGGCGCGCGTTCGACCGCTATTTCAGGGGGCGGAGCAAGTCCGGCAAGGGCGGCTTCGGAATTGGGCTCTGCACGGCGCGCGAGTTCGCGCGCGCGATGGGCGGCGACCTGACGCTCGCCGCCAACGATCCGCATGGATGCGTCTTCACGCTGGAGCTGCCGAAATGAAGCTGTTCGCCGCCATCCTCGCCTGCCTTCCGCTCGCCGCGTCCGCCGCCGGCGCTTCCTTCGGCGACGAGGCCGAGGCCGCGCGCTCGCAGATAGAGAAGTCCATCCAGTCGCTGCTCGGTTCGGTAAAGGTGAATAGCGCGGTGACCGGCACGGTCACGCATGTCGGGCTGGACTTCATCTTCATGCAGGACGGCGACTCGGCAATCAAGGTGTTTCTCGTCGACGCGGAGTTCCCGCGCGTAGGCGACGTGGTTTCCGCCGCGGTCAAGCCGTCCCTCGAAGGCGGCCGGGTGGTTTTTGCCGCGTCGAAGTGGACGCGCATCTCGACGGCGCCACTGCCCGCGCCGCGACCGGCCAGCGCCGACGACCTCGTCTTCGTGGCGGCGACGCGCGCCGAGCGCGCGCGCGACGTCAACTGGCGGCGCGTCGAGGTGCGCGGGCGCGCGGTGGGGATGACGGAGTCCGGCTTCGCGATGGACGTCGGGGACATGCCGGTGACGGTGGTGGTGCGCAAGGTGCCGTCCTTCCTCTCCGACTGCGCCGCGACGCGGCCGATCGTGCGCGTCGTGGGCGTAGCCGAGCTGGTGCTGGACCAGTCCGCCCTGGCCGGACGGGTCAAGTGGGTGATGGGCGTGAAGGTCCACATCTCCGGCGCGGACGACGTGGCGATCGAGCCCGACCTGGTCTACCTCGCCAACCGCCGCGACCGGCGCGTGTGGATCGGGGTGGTCGCGGCGTTTTCTCTGCTGGGTCTCTTGGTGGTGGTTCTCGCGGCGCACATCCTCCGGCAGTCGCGGCGGCGGCTCCGTTCGCAGGTCATCGCGGGCGAGCGCAAGCGCATGGCGGACGACCTGCACGATACCATCGAGCAGCACCTCGTCGGCGCCGGGATGCTGCTGCAGCTCGGACGGAAGAAGGAGGCTGTGGAGATCCTCCAGCGCGCGAAGCGCGAGATGCGCGATGTCGTCTGGGGGCTCAAGAACGACGACATGATGCGGCTAACGCCGGCGGAAATGATCCGCGAGTTCGCGCGCTCCGAGAACCGCAAGGGCGTCTACCGCGTCGACTGCCGGCTCCAGGGGCTCCCCGAGCACCTCGACGCGCAGGCGATGCGCGACCTCTCGCTCATCGTGCGCGAGGCGGTCGGCAACGCCGTCAAGCACGGGCGCGCAAGGAAGATCGCCATCGCGGCGGCGGAGTGCGTCGAGGGCGGCTGGCGGCTCAGGATATCGAACGACGGCACCCCCTTCGACCCGGCCAATGCGCCGGGCGTGGAGGAAGGGCATTTCGGAATCGAAGGCATGAAGGCGCGCGCGCGGCGGCTGGGGGCGAAGCTCTCGATCGGCGCCAGCGACGGGCGTACGGTGCTGGAACTGGAGACGGAAAAATGACTAAAGTCGCGGTGGTGGACGACCATGTGGTCGTGAGGATGGGGCTGAAGTTTCTGATCGAGTCGGCGCCGGACCTGGAGTGGTGCGGCGAGTTCGGCGGCGGCCGCGGCGCGGCGGATTTCGTCGCCGAGGCGAAGCCCGACGTGACGCTCATGGACGTGCGCATGCCCGACCGCAGCGGCGTCGACGCGCTCCGCGACATCCTCGCTGCGGACCCGAAGGCGCGGGTGGTGATGCTGACCACCTCCGACACCGAGGAGGATGTCTACCGCTCGATCGAGGAGGGCGCGCTCGGGTACGTGATGAAGGAGTCGCCGGTGGAGGAGATCGTCGCGGCGGTGCGCTCGGCGATGGCGGGCGAGGTGTATATGTCGGACGACGTCCGGCGCATCTACGAGACGCGCCGGGGCGTGAAGGGGCTTTCGCCGCGCGAGACGGAGGTGATCGACTGCGTCGCGCGCGGGCTCAACAACCGCGAGATCGGCGCGAGCCTCGGGATCAGCGAGAACAGCGTGAAGATGCACCTGAAGCGGGTGTTCTTCAAGCTCGGCGCCACAGACCGCACCGAGGCGGTCGACCTCGCAGTCCGCCGCGGCTTCATCGCCCGAAGGTGAAAATCTCCATTCCCCCTATTGACGGATGGCATGGAAAATTGATACAATCTGCGTGTTCGCCGGAGAAGGCGGGTGCCTTCGCGGCGGACGAACAAAAACAAAGAAGGAAAAAGATCAGATGGAAATCTATGTTGGTAACCTCGCGTACGCGACGACCGACGATGGTCTGAAGGCGGCGTTCGCGCAGTATGGCGAAGTTACCGCCGTTCGCGTTGTCACCGATCGCATGACCGGTCGCAGCAAGGGATTCGGCTTCGTCACGATGCCCGACGCCGCTCAGGCGCAGGCTGCGATTGACGCGCTGAACGGACACGAGCTCGACGGGCGCACCGTGCGCGTCAACGAATCGCAACCCAAGCCCCGCGAAGAGCGCGGCGGTTTTGGCGGCGGCCGCAGCGGTTTCGGCGGCCGTGGCGGCTATGGCGACCGCGGCCCGCGCCGCGAGTCTCGCTGGTAAGCCGTCCTTGAAGGGCGATAGATGAACTTCAGTTCAAAGACAGCGGAGAGCCTTTGGTTCTCCGCCTTTTCTCTCTTCACCGCTGCAGCAACGACGATGGCCGCGATGTCCGCCTCCGGTTTTGAGTGCTCCGCCGCCGCCAGGGAGGCGGCGCGCCAGTTCATCGAGGATGAGAAGCAGTTCCACCTGGGCTTTTTGCCGACCGAGCAGTCCAACCCGATCACCGCGACGCTCGAGGAGGACTTCAAGCGCTCCGTCGTCGCCGGCGTCCAGTGCCTCCAGCGCGGCGACCGCCAGATTCCCATCACGATGCGGCATGTATTCGCGTCGAAGGAGTTCGACTCGCTCGTCGGCGCCATGGCCGACGCCCTGCGCTCGCCGGACGGGCGCATCGTCTTCTCCGGCTGCGGCGCCACCGGCCGTCTCTCCATCCTGCTCGAGTCGATGTGGCGCGACTTCTTCCACCGCCGCGCCGCCGAGCTCTCCCCCGCCGAGCGCGCTCTCGCCGACCGCGCCGCGTCGATCATGACCGGCGGCGACTTCGCGCTCATCAAGTCCGTCGAGTTCTTCGAGGACTTCGCCGAGGGCGGGCGGCGCCAGGCCGCGGCGCTCGGCGTGAAGCGCGGCGACACGTTCGTCGCCATCACCGAAGGCGGCGAGACCAGCTCGGTGCTGGGGACTCTCCGCTACGCGTCCGAGCACGGGGCCAGGTGCTTCCTCGTCTTCAACAACCCCGCCTATCTGCTGCGCGGCTACCTCGACCGCTGCCGCGAGGCGATCGACGACCCGAACGTCACGGTGATCGACCTCTACTGCGGGTCGATGTCCGTCGCCGGGTCGACGCGCATGCAGGCGACGACATCCGAGCAGCTGCTCTGCTCCTGCGCGCTCGAGGCCGCGCTCGCCCGCGTCATTCCGCGGTTCGCGCGCGAGACTGCGCCCGACTACACGGTGGCGTTCGAGCGGCTGCTTGCCGCGCTCGAGTCCCCGGCCGGCCGCGCGATGATCGCCCGCGAGATCGAGTTCGAGACCGGCGTCTACCGCGCCGGCGGAAGGGTGACGTACATCGCCGACCGCTGCATGCTGGACCTCTTCACGGACAACACCGAGCGCGGTCCGACTTTCATGATTCCGCCGCTACGCTCGAGCCGCGAGCGCGGCCTGCCGCAGAGCTGGGCGTTCGTCAAAAACCCGCTCCACTCGACCGCCGAGTGCTGGAGCGAGATGCTCCGCCGCCGTCCGCGCTGCCTCGAGTTCACCGCCGCCGACGCTGCCTCGCTGAAAATGCCGCAGAAGTTCATCGACCATCCGCCCGCGATCAGCTACTCCGACCTCGTCACCTACATGATCGGCAGCGAGCCAGCCCCCGAGCGCATCGCCGGCCTGCCGCGCGCTGCCGCAGTGACGGTTCGCTTCCCGGACGACTCTCCGGCATACCGCGAAGCCGCGGCTTCTCTCGCCTCCGCCTGGCCTGAGAGGGTGGAGATGGACTTCTCGATTCCCATCGAGCCGTCGGCGCTCGAGATCTGGCGCCACCTGGCGGTCAAGCTGTCCTTCAACTGCCTTTCGACCGGCACCATGACCTGCCTTGGCCGCGTGACCGGCAACTGGATGAGCCACGTGTCGATCTCCTGCAAGAAGCTCGTCGACCGCGGCATCCGCCTGCTGGTGGAGCTCGGCGGCGTCTCCTACGAGGAGGCGGCCGAGCGGCTCTTTGCAGCTGAGGAGTGGGTGCGGTCGCAGGACTGGTCCGGGCGCGAGGAGCCGAGCGCCGTGCAGGTGGCGCTGGAGCGTCTGAAATAGCCGCCATGCCGTTATCCTCTCGTCGAGAGTTCATTGCCGCTGCCGCCGCCGCATCCGCCGGCGCGGCGCTCGGCGGCGCGGCGCGGCGACCGCCGGCCGCGCCCACGCCGAACTACTGGTGCACCTGGGCGACGCAGGCGCGGACGCTCGCCGCCCACCGCGCCGCCGGGGATATCGTCTTTCCCGGTGACCAGGGGGCGGTTGGCGTGCGCGACAATCTTTGCGAGCAGGTGCTTTTCCGCAAACCGATAGGCTGGGCGCGCTCGCTTTATCCAGAATCGCGCGGCGAGATGAATTTTCTCCTGGACGACGGGTGGGACGTAGACTTCGGCCTCCCGCCGGGTGAAACCAAGCCCTACGGATCGATGGTCCTGAACGCGCAGAGGTTCCAGTCCTTCGGAGGTTCGCCAGCCGACAGGCTGAAGGAGCTCGTCAAGCGGGTGCGCGACTTGGGTTGGCGTGGGCTTGGCCTGTGGGTGTCGCCGCAGTCCGTTGGAGAGAACTGGACGTTCAACCTGCCGCGCGAAAGGGTGTACGACGAGCTCCGGCGCAAGATGGAATGGTGCGGCGAGGCTGGTGTCGCCTATCTCAAGGTGGACTGGGGCGCGCGCGACGGCGACATCGAGTACCGCCGCAGGATGAGCGAACTTGCGCGCGAGCTCGCGCCTGGAATGCTGGTGGAGCACTGCCGCACCCTCGGTGTGCCGATGAACGGCGTGAGGGTGGAGAAGGTCGACGGGCGCGACGCGGTGGCGAGTGCCGGCGGACGCTGCGAAGGCGACCCAGGCTTCGACGAGCGCGTGCGCAGGCACGCCGAGGCGCTGCTGGCTTTCTCGGACGTCTTCCGCATCTACGACATGACCGAGCCGCTCCTCGTTCCGCAGGCGCTTGAGCGCACGCAGGTGCTGCTGCGCATCGCCGAGCGCGTCGGCGGCAGCGCCTATGTCAACGTCGAGGACATGCCCTATCTCGGCGCGGCGCTCGGCTGTTCGCTCGGGGTGATGCGCGCGGCGAACTGGCCTGACAAGGCCGGGCGCGACGTCCTCTTCCGCCACCGCCGCACTGGCGAAGTCGTCCGCGCCATCGCCTGGCAGCGTCTCGCGCCGCCGTTCCGCTCGCGAAAGGACTTCCCCACGCGGCGAACTGACGCGACGCTGACCGACAACTGGAGCTTCACTTCCGACGACACCTGGTATCGCCCTGTGTACGGCCGCACCATCCCCCAGACCGCCCCGGCTGCCGTCGTCCGCGGTCTCGCTTCCTTTCCGCGCGTCGTCGACGCGGGCGAGGGCGTCCCGTTCGTTGCGGCGATGCTCCATCCGAACGGCGCCTTCGCCGTCGCCGCGCTGCCGCGGGTTGACGCCGTGCACGGCTGCCGCGTACCGGCGGCGGACGTGGAGATCGAACTGCCGCGCACGGCGTTGGCCGGTGCGCCTGTCGGCGTGTTCGGACGCTTCCATGCGCTGTCCCTCGGCGGGTTCGGGGCGCGGCCGAAGGCGGTGACTGCGCGCGACCTTGCGGGCGGCGAGGAGCGGGACGTCTCCGCCGCATGCGGCTTCGTGGACGGAAGGCTTGTCGTCGACGGCAGGCTCCTCGACTCCATCTCCTCGCCGAACGATCTTTCAGACCCCGCGGCGCTGCTGCGGATACATGCATAGAAAGAAGGACAGCCAAGGCCATGAAGACTGAAACCAGGTTCATGCTCTCCGCTATAGTTTGCGCGGCGGCGCTCTCGGCCGCCACCGCCGCCACCGCTGCGCCGGCCGGAGGCGTGGTCGTCACCTCGGTCACGGTCAGGGTCTCGAAGGACTCTTCGCTGCTGGTGCCGCACTCGGTGGGCGAGATCAGGTTCCCGGACTGGTCGGCGAAGAAGGCGGGGGAGGAGATCGTCGAGTGCCGTCCCGGCTGGGGCATGACCTACCGGATGCTCGCGGTGCTTTGCGCCGACGGCGGCGACTCGGTGGCCATGGTCCAGAAGGGGGCGCGGCAATACGCGACGCGGCTGAGGGCGAAGGCCGGTCCCGGCAAGGACGAAGCCACGCTCGAGTCGGTGTACGACCCGACCGACGACGAAGGCGACTCGCCGAAGATCCCGTTCGAGACGATGGTGGTGCGCTTCCGCGGCGGATGGTTCGAGGCGGCGAAGGCCTATCGCGACGTCGTGAAGGACGAGCCATGGCTCCGACAGGCCCGCGCCCGCGACTTCGGCCGTCTTCGCGAGGTGTCGATGTGGTTCTGGAACCGGCGGTCGAGCGACATCGTCATTCCGCCGATCGAGAAGTTCCAGCAGGATTCCGGCACGCCTGCGGCGCTGAGCTGGTACTGGTGGCACACCCCGCCCTACGACACCGGCTACCCGTTCTACTGGCCGCCGCGCGAAGGCGAGGAGAATTTTCGCGCCGGGGTAAGGCGGCTGAACAGGAGCGGAATCTACTGCCAGGCCTATATCAACGGGATGTGCTGGGACGTCGACGACCCCGGCTGGGTCAGGGGCGGCGAACGCTGCGTGCGCCGCCGCGCCGACGGCACCTTCAAGTCCACGGAGTGGAACCGTTTCGACCGGCACCGCCTCGCCGACATGTGCGGCGAGGCACCGGAGTTCCAGTCCATCCTGCGCGACCAGGTGCGCCGCGTCCTCGACTGCGGCTTCGACTCCCAGTACCTCGACTGCATCGGCAACAGCGGCTACGGCTGCTGCTGGTCGAAGGAGCACACCCATCCCAAGGGCGGCGGCAGGCACATGGTGGACGACTTCGCGAAGTTCGTGCGGACGGTCAGGAGCGAGCATCCCGGCAAGGGATTCTGCACCGAGGACGTCAACGAAAGCTACCTCGAGCTGTTCGACTCGTTCATCGTCACCGCCCCGAGCTATGAACGGTTCTCCGGCGCTGGCGAGGTGAAGGTGGAGAAGGTGCCCGTGTTCCCCGCCATCTACCACGGCGCCTATGCCGGATTCGGCAACTACGCGACGATCGACGGCATCCTGCCCTGGGATCCGCTCTGGGACGCGTCCGAGCGCTGGACCGACGAGAAGGACTGGCCCAGGCTCTTTCCGGACCAGTTCCGGGTCGAGGTCGCGCGCGGCGTCGTCTGGGGACTGCAGCCCACCGTCCATAACTTCCGCTCCGAATGCGCCGCGAAATGTCCGGACGACTACCGGTTCATGCTCGACACCGCCCGCTTCCACCATGCCAACCTCGACCTCCTCTTCGACGGCGAGATGCTTTCACCCGGCAGGCTGGCGTGCGCGCGGAAGAAGGTGGAGTTCATCAACCGCGGCGTCTACTCTAAGAAGGGCGAGTACGCCGTCGCGACGCATGTGCTACCGACCGTGTTCCACTCCGTGTGGCGCTCGCCCTCGGGACGCGTAGCGGCGACGCTCTGCAACTGGACGAACGACCCGCAGTCCTACAGCCTCGCCACCCCCGACGGCGCCGCGAGAGGCCTGCTGCCGCCGCGCAGCTGGACGGCGGTGCCGATCTCCGTGGCGAAGTAGGGCGCGGGGGACGAATCCTCCGCTTTTGATATAATACACGATGTGAGACCGAGTAACACCATGCGCTCTACTGCGCCGTTCGCCGTTTCCGCCGCGCCGGCGGAGCCAGGGCATGACATGCGAGTCGAGGCGTCCTATACAGTAAAAACAAATACAGAAGGGTCAGACCCTTATGTCCGTAGGCGCTACAAGGTCGTCATCGCCTACGACGGCACCGGCTTCTCGGGCTGGCAGTTCCAGGAAAACGCCGTCGGTGTACAGCAGGTGGTGGAGGAGGCGCTGGAGTGGATCGAGCGCGCTCCGGTCAGGGTGTACGGCTCCTCGCGCACCGACGCCGGCGTGCACGCCCGCGGCTTCGTGGCCCACTTCGAGCTCACAAAGCCGGTGCCGCCGAAGAACCTCGTGCGCGCGCTGAACTCGCGCCTGCCGGAGTCGGTCAGGGTGCTGAAGGCGTCCTACACGAAGCCGGACTTCGACGCGCGCCTCTCGGCGAAGGGCAAGGAATACCGCTACCAGCTCTACCAGGCGGATATCCTGCCGCCGCACCTGGTGCCGTACTGGACCTTCTGCCACCGGCCGCTCGACCTCGAGGCGATGCGCCGCGCCGCCCGGTACTTCGTCGGCCGCCACGACTTCGTCTCCTTCGCCGCGAACCCCAACCGCGAGCTGGCGACTACCGTGCGCAGGATCTTCTCCTTCGAGGTGCGCAGGAGTGGCCACCGCTACGTCTTCGTCGTGCGCGGCGACGGCTTCCTCTACAAGCAGGTGCGCTCGATGGTCGGCTTCCTAATCTCCGTCGGCAAGGGCAACGAGCGCCCTGCGGCGGTGAAGGAGCTCCTCGCCGAGCATCCGCCGCGCACCGCCCGCGTCGAGACCGCGCCTTCACGCGGACTCTTCCTCTGGAAGGTCTTCTACGGAAGGGTGCCGAAGTGAGCGCCGCGCGCGTCCTCTTCTGCGGCGTCGGCTTCGGGCACGGCGGACTCGCCAGTTCGTTCCCGCCGGTCGCCGCCGCGCTGGAGCGCCGCGGCTTCGAGGTCAAGGTGCTCGTGCCCCACGCCGCCGACTGCGGCGCGCTCGACCTGCCGCCCGGCTACGAGACCGGTCCCGCCTTCCGCTGGCGCGTGCGCTCGATCTGGGCGGGACGCCTCCTGCGGCTTTTCCACCTCGCCACCTTCGGACGCCTCCGCTTCCTCTTCGCGCGCCGGGTTCCACACGACGCCTTCGTCGTCTACGGCGCGAGCTGCTGCATGGAGTGGTGCGGATATTCGTCGAAGCCGACCTGGGCGTTTCTCCACTCCGAGCCGGAAATCGGGCTTTCGGGTCCGCTGCGTCCGGCGATCGTCCGCGACCTGCGCCGGTCAGCCGCGCGTGCGCAACGCGTCTTTGCGGTCTCAAACTCCGTCCACGACGCCTGGCTGAAGCTCGGGATCGACAGCGAGGTCCTGCGTCTGCCGCGCGCCTGCAAGCCGCCGAGCGCCGCCGCCGCGCGCGATCCGCGGCGCTGCGTCTACGTTGGCCGCCTTTCGTGGGAGAAGGGGGTGGACCGTCTTCTCGACGCAATCGCGAAGGTGCCGGAGCTTTCGCTCGATGTCGTCGGCGACGGGCCCCTCCGCAGCGATCTCGAGCGCCGCACCGCCGCGCTGGGACTGTCCGGCAGGGTGCGCTTCATGGGCTGGATGGACGACACCGCGCCGGTCCTTGCCGCCGCTGCCCTGGCGGTGAGTCCGTCGCGGCAGGAAGGCCTTGGGCTTGCGGTCATGGAGGCGCTGGAGTCAGGGGTTCCTGTCATTGCCACCGACATCCCCGGCAGCCGCGAGGCGCTTGCCGGCGGCAGGTACGGGCGGCTCGTCCCTGATTCCGTGGACGGCCTCGCCGCCGCGCTCGCTGAATTCGTCCGCGATCCGCGCTCGTGCGACCCCGCCGTCGGCTTCGAGACTGTGCGTGCGGAGATGTCCGCCAGGTCGGCGGAGTCGGAGCGCCGGCTCGCGGAGATTGCCCTTGAGCTCCTACGTTCTTAGCGGAAAACAATGGAGCTGCAATGCTGAATCTCGCCGTCTTCGCCGCTCCAGTTCTTCGTGACCAAAACGGCTTCAATGTCTTCGGACTGAATTTTTGGTATAATACCAACACGCGCGCGCGAGTTCCCAGTGCAACACCGGGAGGTTTTGCCTTGAGCGATTGGCCTGTTGAGCGGGCTTCAGCTGGGGGTTGAAAAAATCAGGCGTTGGCTGTATGCTTTCTTGCAAAGCAAAAAAACGCAAGGAGGC